>CAZWKO010000388.1:0-2962 GCA_964634925.1 uncultured Vicinamibacteraceae bacterium | reverse complement strand
CGCGGCCATCAGCGGCAACTTATTGCGGTAGTCGTTCGTCATTTCGAACAAAATAATGATGGAGGTTGTGGGTGCCTTTGCGGTGGCCGCAAAAAACGCGGCCATGCCGACCATGGCATAGGCTCCCGAACCTGCGGTCCATGCCGGAAACAGTTCGTGAGCAAACCACCCAAAGACTCCACCAAACATAGCTCCCATATACAGACTCGGCGCAAAGACACCGCCAGAGCCTCCAGAACCGAGCGTCGCACAATTCGCCACCATTGCGGCAACAAATAATCCGAGCAGAAGTTCCCATGGAAATCTCACCCACAAGGCTGATTCAATCGCATCAAAACTTGAGCCATATACCTCAGGGAAAAATCGAAGCACCAATCCAACGAGAAGACCACCTACTGCTGGCTTCAACCAATCCGGAAAATGCCACTCCGCGAAGACATCTTCAGCCCAGTACAAAAATCGGATATAACCGATAGCAGCAACACCAATCAACGTTCCCATCAAGAAATACAAAGGAACTTCTGCCGGACTGACCAGGCTATAGACTGGCGCCATAAATGCAGGGAAATCTCCAAGAAATGATCGTGCGACAAGGCACGAGCTCAACGAGGTCAAAAGCACTAACAGAAAATCGGTTCGAACCCGCCCAATCAAAACCTCCATGGAAAAGATCGCTGCCGCGATGGGCGCATTAAATGTTGCCGCAATACCTCCGGCCGCTCCGCAGGTTACCAACGTCCTAACATCCGTTGCTGTAAGTTTCGTCCACTGACCAACTGTTGACCCAATCGCAGAACCAATCTGCACCATCGGCCCTTCACGTCCCGCTGTACCGCCAAACCCAATCGTCAGTGATGATGCAATGACTTTTACGCTCACTACCCGCTTCCGGATGTGGCCACCGCGTGTAGCCAAAGCCGTCATGACCTCCGGCACACCGTGGCCTTTTGCCTCTCGAGCAAAACGCTGCACGAGGGGTCCCACTAGGAGCCCTCCAAGCGCCGGCAACAGGACAATCTGGGCCGTGCCAAAACGTTCGAACAAGGAAGCGACCGGACCGAGCGCAAAATCTGCAACGGTCTCCAATACATAAATAAATCCAACAGAACCCAAGCCCGTGAGCACACCAACAACGACAGCGAGGATGATTAAGTAGTTCTGCTCAGGGAGAAATGACGCACGCAGCCAAACTTTCGTCCAACGCCACACCGACAAGCGCGTTACGATTAACTCAAAGACACGGACAATCCGACGTAAAACCTGGGAAAACACGGCAGCAGCTCACTAACGGTCTGTCATCACGGCTAGGCGACTCTGGCCATCCCGTCGCAACGTAACAAGCTGCGGACCATCGTCTAAACTAATACGTTCAAGAATCGATTGCTGGCCAACACCATCCAAAATCGCGCCGTTAACAGCCGATACAACGTCACCCTCTTGAATTCCAGCGACGTCGGCGTAACCACCTTCGGCAATGGTTTCAACAGTCCATCCCGTCTGGGCAGATGCACCCTCAGACCATCTCAGAATAATGCCCAAAGCCCCGAGCCTAACCATAGCAGGGCGGTCTGTTCGACACTCCGTATCAGGCAATACAGTCCCACCGTCAACACGTCGCTGACCTCGAAGCACACGATAGCGAACAAGACCGCCGGCACCGGTGGAATCATACCGCTCGATAAAGTTATCCACCGTTGAGACCGATTCCCCACCCCACTCAAGCAGAACATCGCCTGACCGCACAGATGGCTCCGGGACAAAAGCCTCCTCAATTACGTCAGTAACCAACAAGCCACTGTCAACATCAAGAAGTGCAAGTGCCTCATCATCAATCGATGAGACGGTAATGGCACGACACGGGAGACTCTCCGCCATCAAGTCAATTACCCGTCGTAAACTCGCCAGTGTTAATGAACGCGGACCATGAGGCGAACTATACAGAACACCCACTAGCGCACCATCGAGATCCACAACCGCCGACACACCACGAGCAGATGGAAGTAAAGACGTCTGCAGATTGTTCTCTTTCGGACCAAGTTCAGACCCGAGCTGCGATGACACTAGATACCCTGGAGCAATAACAGAGCGGCCAGTGTTTTCTAGAAAAACCGCCCCGACATACGACCCTGACGGCATTTGTGACACATTCGCGACTGTAAATGGCTCATACGTTGCCTCTATTTCAACCACTGCGAGACCAAATTCCCTATCAACAGCTCGTACGAACGGGTACGACACGCGTTCCTCCGAAGCCAAAGTTTCAGCTGAGGTCCCTGCTTCCTGCGCTAATACTGTTCGTGCTCTTTCAGCCTCCAGTGTCTCAGCGCCCTCTAAGGTTGTCACCGCCAAGCCTGCCTCAACAACCACCCCAGTTACCTGCGTACGTCCAATACCCACCAAGTTAGGTCCAACGACCTCTGCGAGTTGTGCCCAATAATCGGAAAAGTAAGTGAGCGGCGTCTTCTCGAGAACTCCGCGTAGAATCGGACGCGGAGGAGGAGGGGCCGGCTGCGTCGCTAATCCCGAAGCGCTTGCGGAAGCCGCATCACGTGCTTCTTGGTCAACACGATCAATAGCGCCGTCTACCAAGACAATGAAAACAACCAGGAGCACGACAATCGGAAACAGTAATTGCCGCTTATACAAACTACGTATGCCAGGTAAACCTAAAAGGAAACGAACCACTACCGTACTCGTTCAGGAGCTTAGCATGCCCAAGCTGCTTCGACTATCTAAGAACTCCATACAAGAACAAATCTACAAATCATCACTGCATCAGCAGCAACACCAAGAGGGGCACCACGACAACGCCTACTCCATCCATCAAGAGCCCATATTTCACCATATGAATAATCGGCACCCTTCCTGATGCATAGACGATCGCATTCGGGGGTGTTGACACGGGTAGAACTACTGCTATGGATGCCGCTAGTCCAGCGGAAATGGCAGGAATCATTGGATT
>CAZWKO010000387.1:0-2966 GCA_964634925.1 uncultured Vicinamibacteraceae bacterium | reverse complement strand
TCTGTACGGAAAACCCACGCCGCCGAAGGGCTGCCAGTGCAATTAACTCATAGAGATCCACTGGAGAATATCTTCGTTCAGTAAAACCACCAGCTGCGGTACGCCGCGAAGAAACTGACGCGGAAAGCAACTGCCGAGAATCCCACCATTGAAGCTGACGTGCTGTAAGTCCAGTGATCGACGCAACCTCACGAGCGCTGTAGCTCTGCTTGAGCTTCACAAGTTATTGCCTGCTAACAATCACCAAAACGATTCGGTTTTGTCACCTCAAGAACCTCATCTTGTTTTTGATCGACGAGCAAATCACCAATCAACGAAGCTGTCAGCGGAGCCAAAAGTATCCCATTCCGAAAATGTCCACAGGCATAAACTAATCCAGGAAAAACGGACGATGGGCCAATCACCGGTAATTCATCGGGAGTCGCCGGCCGCAACCCCACCCTAGCTTCCAGAAAAGACGCTTCGCTAACCTGGGGGGCGACGCTTTGCGTGGCATCGATCAAAGCCCTCAAACCAGAAACAGTAGCTCGCTCATCAAATCCGACTTCTTCAACAGTTGCTCCAACAAGTACAGTGCCATCACTCCATGGAACAAGGTAACAACCTGGTGACCAAAGCACCCTAGTCAACGCAGGTGCTGGCCATCCGAGGTGAAGAAGTTGACCACGTACCGGCCGTATCGGAACTGGCGCTGCACCATCAATTTCGACTCGACTAGACCAACTACCTGCTGCCACAACCACTGCATCACACACAAAGTCGTCCCCAATTGTCTCAATCCGAATGCCAGAACCATTCTTGGTAATTCTGGTCGCAGCCGAAGCAGTCTCAAATAAAACTCCATACGCACCCGCAGCTCGCCGAAGAGCACCGGTCAAATCCGAAGCCCCTACGAAACCATGAGACTCAATAATCAACCCTCCACGTATCGATTCAGACAAATGAGGTTCAGCACTAAAAAGATCTTGATTCTTCAAAAGTTCCGCCCGAATACCGCGCTCTTCACATATCTCCCTAATTGACCCAAGGCGTTGCAAGCCGGCATCATCGAATGCAACTTCAAGCGTTCCAGTTCGTGCGTACTGAATCGAGACACCTGAATCTTCTACTACTCGAGACACGAACTCATCATAGAGGCCAAGACTTCGACTTGTTAGGTCAAGTAACTGGCGCCGATCGAATGCTTCGATGAAAGGCGCCAAGACACCAGCAGATGCTTGTGTCGCTCCTTGGCCGACTTCCCGCCGGTCGACCACGCGCACATGTATGCCCCGGCGAGCAAGTTCGTAAGCAATAGCACAGCCAACAATGCCGGCACCAATAACGACAACACTTGATGTCTTATTCACTGTTTTCAGCCCTGATCAACCTCAGACTGTACTACGAAGAGACGCATCCTAACCAGGCATGCGTTTACGGAAGATGGCTGGTAGCTTTTGAGTCCAACTGTTCGTCAAAATAGTCGACTTTATCGAGGGGCATCACCACACTCGTCAATACATTAAGCAAATGCCCGCATGTCCTTTTATAAAAACGTGCCCCAAGAATAAGTACCGTCGTCGTGCCTGCATCATGAGAGCCAGCACCGATCTCCGTAATAAAATGATCGCACTTCTTTGACACTGCCCGGCCGGACCGAATCAACTTCAAAGCGGCGTCATGAGACGCGTTCTGAAAAATTTGTGGAGTAGTGGCAAAAATCTGATCCACACCTCGACGAATAGACAACAACTCATCAAGTTCCGGTCCAAATGGAAAGATTTCATGCCGGATGTCAGCGAGTTGTGCAAGGTTTTTTGCGTAATCGCCAAGACGCTCCACATCTTTAACAAGGGTTATGAGAAGTAAAGAATAGGGCACGTCGGCTTCATTGCCTGGGACTGACAAATGCGTAATAACCTGCCGGCGGATCGTCTGCTCAAGCGCATTCACCTGGGCATCTTGCTCAAATAATGCTGCTCTTTCAGCTTTCCCATCACCATCGATTTCACTAAAGTAAATCTGCGAAGCCGTGAGGTTGAGACTGTGAGTCAGTTTAAGCATTCTGTTAAAGTTATCGCCCATTTCACGAAGCGGATCACTTGCACCGAACATACTTATCAGTTCTCGTAACATTATTAGTCCCTCAGCTCCATACCACTGCTCATCGACCAGGATAAGGGCTTTTCGTGCACCATGTTATAGTGCGCGCGTGTCGCAGGACGAGATCACGGACGCCGTGCTCTCTCGAGAAGAAGTCATTCGTTATTTAGAGGGCGGCGGCAGTCAAACACCAAGCCAAGCTTCCGCTGCGATCAACGGTTATCTGCAAGAACTTCGCACGACGCAACGGTACAAGATGTATCGTGCGCTGCAGCACCCGTTGTATCCGATTTTAAGGAAGATCAAACGGGTACAAGAAGGTATCGAAGTTGTTCGAGCTGCAACCAAAACTGGCCATGTAATTTATGCATCGAATCACAAGAGCCACACTGATTATCTAGTTGAACCGCTTGTACTTGACGACAACGGAATCAGACCCCCAGTAATTGCAGCTGGTATCAACCTATTCGGAGGCGCACTTGGTTTAATCCACAAACATGTAACCGGTGCTATCCCAATTCGTCGAGAAACGAAGGACCCCGCTTATCTAGTCACGCTCAAAGCTTACGTTGCAGAACTTCTCACCCGAACCGATTTATTTCTCTACCTTGAAGGCGGGCGCAGTTATAGCGGAGAACTCAAACCGTTCAAAACGCTGTTACTCCGGGCAGCGGTGCAAACAAATCGCAGTGATCTAGTAATTGTCCCGACAGCTATTGCATACGATTTCGTCTTGGAAGATTTCATCCTATCGCGCCAGAGGATCAAGCGGACACAGCGTCCTTTCGGACGGGAAGTTGCGGAAATGATCCGGTATGCCGTTGGTTACCAATCTCGCGCTATCGTTAGCTTCGGCAAGCCAATAACAATGGAAGCTTATGATC
>CAZWKO010000386.1:0-2994 GCA_964634925.1 uncultured Vicinamibacteraceae bacterium | reverse complement strand
ACACTCCTGGTCAGGTAATTTGGTGACGAATGCCACGTGGCGAGATTTTTGGCTTAACGAAGGATTCACGGTCTATATCGAACGACGGATCATTGAAGAACTGTATGGTCGCGGTCGCGAGGAAATGGAAGCAGTGTTAGGTGTGCAGGCGATGGACGCCGACCTGAACCGGCTTGATACTCGTGACCAGGTGCTGCATGCCGATCTTGGTGGGCGAGACCCCGACGAGGGAATGACACAAATTGCGTACGAAAAGGGAGCGTTGTTTCTTAGGCATCTTGAAGAGGCGGTGGGGCGCGACGCATTCGACGATTTTCTTCGCGGTTATTTTGACCACTTCGCATTTCAAAGCATCACGACGGCAGACTTTGAGTCCTATCTCGCCCAGCATTTGCCGGTTGATGCCGTGCCTGTGAGTGAGTGGATCTATGAGCCGGGGTTGCCGGCCAGTGCGTCGCGTCCTGCATCGGATGTGTTTAACCGACTTGAGGTGCAAGCCTCGCGCTGGGTGGCCGGTGAGATCGCCGCGACAGATCTTGATACCGCGGAGTGGACTACATTTGAGTGGTTGCATTTTCTGGGTGTGTTGCCAGAAGAATTGAGTCTTGCCAAGCTCGGTGAGCTGGACCGTACTTATGAGTTAACTGAATCTGGTAATGCAGAGATTGCCCATCAGTGGTTGTTGATCGCGATACGAAACTCGTACCGTCCTGCGGATTCTCGCTTGGAGCAGTATTTGGTTGAGATCGGCCGGCGCAAATTAATTCTCCCGCTTTATGCAGCGCTTGCTGAAACACCGGCTGGCCTCTCGCGTGCGCGAGCGATTTACGAGCGCGCGCGGCCTGGCTATCATCCGATTTCGTCGGACTCCATTGACGCTGTGCTTGGCGTCGACCGCTGAGCCGAATACGAGTTTCCTAGGTCTTCGCGTACCTGGCACCGTTCAAAAAGACTTATTGAAAGCCTTATTGTTCCTATGGATCTATAATATGAGTGTGACTAACTAAGGTTACTTGACATAATAATTATAATATGTGATTATCTATCTGGCGCTCATGAATGGCCACTCCGGTTGTGGGGTGTTGGGCCAAGCGAGAAAGGAGGGCGCTATGAGGAGTTTGACGCGTTGGAATCCGTTCGGGGAACTAAACAGTTTGCAATATGAATTGGACCGAGTGTTCGGTCGCACGTGGGATGTTTCTGCATCCGATACGAGTCGGACGTGGGTTCCCTCTACTGAAATCAGCTCAGACGATGACGGCTGCACGATACGGATGGCTTTGCCTGGCGTCGAGCCGAAAGATGTTGATGTGGAGTTGGCGGAGAACGTTCTGACGGTGAAGGGCGAACGCAAAACCAAAACGAATGACGAGAACTCTTATGTATCAGAGTTCGGTCACGGGTCGTTCACCCGCAGTTTCAGGTTGCCTACGAACATCGATGCGGAAAAAGTGGTGGCGAATTTTGAGCATGGGATGCTCGAGTTGCGACTCCCGCTCGCCGAAACCGCGAAACCTCGTCGGATCATCGTTACGAGTGCGGCGTAGTCAATTGACGACCGATTGACACACGGTAAAGAGCTGTACATGGCAAAGGCCAGGAACCCTTAGGGGCCTGGCCTTTATTGTTTGAGGGTCCGTTAATTAAGACTTTCCGCTCTCGCGTGCCAGTTTTTCTGCGGCTTCTTTTGCCCGCTGTTCTTCTTCAAAAAATTCTCGCTGCCAAGCTGGCATTTCTTGGGGGCCTGCTTTAAATCCCGCAATATCAGGGTCATGGTCGCTCGGGCGTTCTGGTGCTTCTGCTCTTCTGACGCGTGCTTCAGCTCGCCGAGCATCCTTTTGTTTGGCTTTTTCCATCCGCGTGCGTTCGCGTTGTCGTTTCGTTTGAGTGGGACGTCCTCTATTTGCCATAAGTCCTCCGCGTTAGAGAGTGAGGTGGGTACACGCAGTACCCAAGTAATCCCTTTCATTTTACCAGACGGTCGAAGCTCTAGAAATCTATAGATCGAGGTCGTCGGCTGCTCGTGTTGCGAAGTCAACGACGTCCGAAGGCGTTTCGTAGCTATTCAGGACCTGGTTGCCTTGGTACCCAATGTCGTTGATACCGATTGGGCTTGTGTAGTAGGCGTCAACGGCCATGCGCCTGACCCAGCTAAAGAAACTCACACCTTCCTGGAGATTATTTGAGCTGCGCCCTCGTTCCGCTGCAACCAGACCATCCAAGAAGTCGGTCTGCGCTTCTTCGGAAGTGTCAATAAAATTTTCGCCGGATTGGACGCGTGCTGTCTCGTCCAGCCAGCGGATCCCCTCTTGGTAGATAGCCGTCAGTTGATCGTTTTGGCTGCACAACAGATCGATAAATTCAGGTGCGCCGGCATCGACGGCGCTTCCTCCACGAGTATCGGCGGGCACAATGAGTTCGGCCAGCCGTGAAACGGTACGAAACTCATGGTTCGTCAATTGGACAGGTGTGTAGCCACCTGGCTGGGCCCGCGACTCGCCGGCAATAGAATGAACTAGACGTGCCGCCTCAATGTTTACCGATCCACTGCCTGCTGCGGTAATCGCGAGCGCCAACTGTCGTAACACACTACGTCGCGACAGGTGTGGGATGGTCACAGGACACCTCGTCGCATCTCATCAGCCAGATAATCTGATGCTCGCCATGCAAGTGCGTTGATTGTGAGGGTCGGGTTTTTGTCTGGGTTGCTTACAAAACTTCCTGCGTCACACACAAAGAGATTGCGAGTGTCATGGGCCTGACAAAATTGGTTAAGTACGGAATCGCGCGGGTTATCTCCCATCCGCACCGCACCGACTTCATGAATTATGCTGCCACCGATTGAAATTCCGTCAGCGTCACTCCTTCCCGGTGGGTGTGGCGTGCCACCCATAGATGTAATGAGCTCAGAGAACACGCTGTTCATGTGTTTTGCCTGATCGAGTTCGTAGTCGCTCCACTTGAAGTGAAAACGAAGTACGGGGATGCCATAGC
>CAZWKO010000385.1:0-3000 GCA_964634925.1 uncultured Vicinamibacteraceae bacterium | reverse complement strand
GGCCCAATCTGAAGCCAATTCGCTTGAAGGTTGATGACAGCCCTAGGGCGGGTGCTTCGTGAATGCGACCGGCCTGGATCTTTGTTTGCCCAATATGAATGAGACCACCTAAAAATGTGCCCGTAGTTACCACAACCTTTCGGCTTCGTATCCGCATCCCGTTTGAGAGCACTACGCCAGTTAAAACATGGGCGTCATCTACTGCCAAATTTTCCACGGCTCCGCCAAAAATTTCAAGATTGTCGTGTTCTTTTAATAAGCTTTGTATCGCCAAACGATATAGCCTTCGGTCCGCTTGCGCACGCGGGCCCCGAACAGCAGGACCCTTTGTTTGGTTTAAAACGCGAAACTGTATCCCCGCCCCATCAATAGCTCGGCCCATAAGTCCGTCGAGAGCATCTATCTCCCGAACTAGCTGACCCTTGGCAAGTCCACCTATAGCCGGATTACAAGACATCTCTCCAACCGTTTCCGGTTTGTGCGTCACCAACAAAGTGGAGGCGCCATACCTGGCTGATGCTGAAGCAGCTTCACATCCAGCGTGGCCACCACCTATGACAATAACGTCGTATTTCGTTTTTTTCGGCATAATATCTAACTACGGGAAATTTAAGCAGGGTAGTAACTCGTGTCAAATTTCGATTAAGCCTTTATGACGGTGTTAGATTATAACCAACCAAACAATATTCAATTTGGATCAACATATAGTGTTAATCGAGCCTGAAATAACAATATATTGTTTTTATTTCAAATTCGTTGATGTGGTTGACCCTATTTTCCAATGCAAAAATCTTTAAAGATCAAGCCTAAAACCTCTTCAACATTAACTTGCCCCGTAATTCGACCAATGGATCTGGCTGCTAACCTTAAGTCCTCCGCCGCTAATTCTGTTAGTGTCGCTGACCTGTATCGCTCCAATGAAGCCACACATTCTATCAAAGCGGTTTTATATCGCGTTTTAGTTATAGTTGGGTCTGCCGATAACTGACAACGCTTGCATACTTCGTTCGAGAGCTTTGCTAGCAATGCGTCTAAGCCCTCTCCTGTCTTTGCTGAAACTCCCAAAAGGGGTATTTGGTTTTTGTGGTTTTTTTTCGGATCAAACCCTAAATCTGTCTTATTAAGCAAAGAAAGCGTATTTCCTCCTGCAACCACCTCAAGAGTAGCCGCATCTAACTTAGGCCACTTAGAGCCATCAAAAACTGTCAACCGAAAGTCGGCACTATTAGCTCGCTCCACCGAGCGAGCCACACCTTCCACTTCAATCCCGCCACTTGCATCACGGAGACCGGCTGTATCCGCTAGGATAACAGCGTAGCCCCCTAAATCCAAATGAACCTCAATAACGTCGCGCGTAGTCCCCGCTTTTTCGGATACAATAGCAACGTCTCGGTGAGCCAAGCGATTGAGTAAACTAGACTTCCCGGCATTGGGCGGCCCAACAATCGCGATATAAAAACCATCGCGAACCATGCGTCCGCGAGCGCTGTCTGACAAATGCGAAGAGATCTCTGCTAGTAAATTTTCAACAACATTGTCCACTTGATCCCTAAGGCCGCTTGGCAAATCTTCATCTGAAAAATCTATTTCTGCCTCAAACAGGGCGATAGCTCTAAGTAGGCGCTCCCTCCAACCACCATATAGATTTGCCAATTCTCCGCGATATTGCCGTTGGGCCTGGCGGCGCTGAGCAGAAGTTTCCGCATTGACGAGATCAGCCAAACCCTCCGCTGCAGTTAAATCCAATTTTCCGTTATCAAATGCCCGGCGAGTAAATTCGCCCGGTTCAGCGAGACGGACATTTGGATCTTGAATTAACAACGTAGACGTTTCGTTTAATACTGCCCTGCTACCGTGCAAATGGAATTCCACAACATCTTCGCCGGTAAAACTGTTAGGCGCCGGAAAGAACAAAGCTAACCCATCATCAATGATTTCCATTGTCTCCGGTTTAGAAATCTTTACCCGATGCGCACGCCGTATGGTAGGCGACGTTAGACCAGTAAGACGACCCAAGGTGAAAAGGGCCTCTGATCCAGATACTCGGATTATGGCTATCCCCGCTTTTCCACCTCCACTAGAAAGGGCAAATATTGTTTGATCTCTCATCAAAATGTCGAAACACCTCCACAAAAAAATTTTTTATAATAAACCACTTAAAGCAACAAGGGCCTGTTAAAATTTGTGATAATATCATAACGAGTGTGAATACTTGTCAGGAAGAGAACTCATAATGTGGAGCAAAGATAATCATGGTCCCCTTCGACTATTTTCGAAACGACGGAGATTACAACGCCGTCCCTTTGCCATTCAGTACCATCAGGTAGACAACAAACTGGAACAGAAACTTGTCCAAGGGATAAAAACGTGTTCTATAAATTTTTGAATGATGTTTAAATATTCCTAATGCAACCACTCACCAATTTCGCAACATAAGGAAGATTTAATATGCCAAAAGCTATTCGAATCCACTCACATGGTGGACCAGAGGTACTGAACTGGGAGGACATCGAAGTCGGAGACCCTAGTGAAGGTGAGGTGCGGTTGACACTAAAGGCAGCAGGCCTGAATTTTATAGATTGTTACCAACGCTCTGGGCTTTACCCGATGGAACTACCCCAAATCCTCGGTGCGGAAGGGGTGGGTGTCATCAATAAGGTTGGCCCGGGTGTAAAAAACTTGTCAGCTGGACAACGCGTTGCTTATTCCGGGGGGCAAATTGGCTCTTATGCGGAAGAACGATTAATCTCGAGTGATGCACTAATGCCCTTACCCGATAATATAGATGATCAAACCGCGGCTGCCATGATGCTTAAAGGCATGACAGTACACATGCTTTTGTTTAAATGCTATCCGGTGCAGCCCGGGGACACAATACTGGTACATGCGGCCGCTGGGGGGGTCGGTAACATAATGTGTCAATGGGCAAATCATCTCGGTGCTACCGTCATTGGCACTGTAGGAAATGAACAGAAAGCTCAAGAAGCAAAAAGCAATGGC
>CAZWKO010000384.1:0-3010 GCA_964634925.1 uncultured Vicinamibacteraceae bacterium | reverse complement strand
CCCAATCTTTTCCACCTGTAACGTATGAAGGGCATATAAGATTT
Source organism: uncultured Vicinamibacteraceae bacterium (assembly GCA_964634925.1). Lineage (GTDB taxonomy): Bacteria > Acidobacteriota > Vicinamibacteria > Vicinamibacterales > UBA8438 > DTWD01. The sequence goes on along the minus strand of CAZWKO010000384.1, from coordinate 2,966 downwards.
TCTTGCCCTTCACGCGTAAACACCAACTCGGCGTTCTCCGTCACTGCACCTGTCTCACCGTCAATATCGCTGACAACGTTTTGTGCGGTCGTCTCAGTTGCCCAGAGAAACTCTCCTGTCTCACGATCCAGCGTATAGACAATCCCCGTCTTCCCCGGAATTCCTGTCATTACCTTCCGTACTTCGCCAGCCTGCAGCCTCGGATTAATCCAACTCACATGGTTCGGGTCCGGCCGAACGGCCGTATCAATCAAGAGTCTTTCAAATGGATGGTCCAGGTCCCAGTGATCATTCATATGTTGGTAATACCAAACGATCTCACCAGTGTCCGCATCTAACGCTAACGTCGAGTTGTGGTACAAATGCGTGTTGTCGACACCGCCTAGAAAGAATTTTGGGGCTGGAGAAGTCACTGACGTTCCGATGTAGAGGAGATTTAATTCCGGATCAAAACTTGGAACCATCCAAGCCCCGACGTGGCCACGCTCATCAAACGGCACGCCTCCCCACGTCTCATTTCCGGGTTCTCCCGGTGCTGGAATTAATCGACGTCGCCAAAGCTCCTCGCCCGTTATCGCGTCATGCGCGACAATGACACACGCAGCTGGCCCTCCAGCCATTATTTGACGACTGCCTTGATTGACTCGAGCCGGCGAACTGTTGCCACGCCGGCGTGGCGGCGAACAACTCCGGCCAGAAACCACTTTCCCATTGGCAATGATCGGACCTGAGGTTTGATTCGCAGGATTCACTTTGTAATCAAGAATCTCGGTTTCCCACACCAGTTCACCTGTCAGAGCATCAAGTGCAAACGCATAGTCATCACCACTTGTGTCGATAATAAGACCGTCATAGATAGCCAAATTTCGATTCGTGTCGATGAGGCTAGTGATCATGTAATCGCCGAGATCATCCGGCCGGTCTCGTCGATACTCCCAGATCAAATCTCCCGTAACGGCGTCGATAGCCTGAATCACGTCACGTGGATTCGGCATGTACATAATCCCGTCGTACACAAGCGGGGTACCCTGCTGCAGTCCTGGCGCCAATGCACGCGACCACACCATACGAATCTTGTCGACGTTCGTCCGGTCGATCTGATCGAGCGGACTGTAGCCCCAACTATCAAGAGTACGACGCCACATGAGCCAATCGTCTTCAGGGGGATCCTGCAGCATTGCATCCGTCACAGGTACGAACTCATCAGTCTGAGCCAATATTCCCGTCGAAACGAACCAAGACAAACAGCCAACCAGTAATAAAAACGAGATAGATCTGACACGCGCCATTGTTTTACTCATTGAATCTCCCTGAGGACCACATCGACTCAATGCAGTCTACTGTGCCACCACACAAAAGTGCAGACAATTCCGGACGATAGCAACAACTCCAACTCTAATAGCAGAACCGCCTCTTGCTGACACGACATGCGCGCTCTCCACGTTTACCCTGTTCCCTGAAAAGCACTGATCGTTTTTACACCGTCTGCATTGGACGGAAGCCATTACCCTTCGTATCATGACCTGTGCCGATGAGAATATGGGGACTTACTAGCGTCATTCTCCTCGCGGGAATAAATGCCGTCGCCGCCCAAGGTGAGGACTCCTATCAGTCCCGGTGTACGTTGTGCCATGGCGCGGATGCCACTGGAACCGACCGCGCTCAGTCCATTCTTCTGACTCTGTATCGAACGAATCGAGACCAACTCTCAACGATCATTACTAAAGGTGTGCCCTCAAAAGGCATGCCCGCGTTCAATATCCCAAACGACGAACTCGACGCGCTGATTACGTACGTAAAAGAGATGGCCGCTTCGGCAGCGCCGGCTGCTCGTGACCCACGCGCGCCCACCGTACGAACCGGCTCTCTCGAACTTCTCAACGGCGACACCGTTACCGGTACCGTACTGAACGAGAGTGGTTTCGACGCACAATTACGAACAGATGACGGTGACATCCTTCTTCTCAGAAAAGAAGGGGACGGGTTTGTTCAACCTCAGCTCGAACCATCCGTCGATTGGAATTCGTACAACGGAAGTGACTCCGCAAATCGTCACAGTTCTCTCTCCCAAATCAACCGAGCCAATGTTGATCAATTGGCAACCCAGTGGTTTTTTCCAATTCCTGATCTCCCAATGATCGAAGGGACACCAGTGGTGATTGCCGGCGTGATGTACGTCACCGGGCCCAATCAGGTGTACGCCCTCGACGCCGTGACCGGACGCGAGTTGTGGAGATACGCGCAACCGCGGACTCCCGGGTTGATCGGCGATCCGGCTATCGGCCTGAATCGAGGCGTCGCAGTACGAGGAAATCTTCTGTTTACCGTCACCGACCATGCCCATGTCATCGCGCTCGACCGGACAACGGGCAGACTGGTGTGGGATACAGAAATGGCTAATTATTACGACCACTATGGGGCGGTCGCAGCCCCCTTGGTCGTCAATGATCTTGTCATTGCAGGCGTGAGCGCTGGAGATACAGGACTTCGCGGATTTCTTGACGCCTATCACGCAGATACAGGCGAACGTGCGTGGCGATTCTGGACCATTCCCGCACCGGGTGAACCGGGGTCTGAAACCTGGGGCGACCCTGAGGTTCTTCGACGAGGGTGTGGTGCAACCTGGCTGACCGGAAGCTATGACGCTGACCTGGATTTACTGTACTGGCCAACCGGAAACCCGTGCCCAGATTTAAATGGCGACCGGCGTCCCGGGGATAACCTGTACACCAATTCGGTTCTTGCACTACGTCCCACAACCGGCGAACTTGAATGGTATTTTCAGTTCACACCGCACGACACGCACGACTGGGACGCTCAGGAACCGCTTCTCTTGATCGACGAAGAGTTTCAGGGCCGTCCACGAAAACTTCTTATCCAGGGGAATAGAAATGGGTTCTTCTACGTCCTAGACCGAACGAACGGGCAGTTTCTCCTGGGAGAGCCTTTCGTCAATCAAACATGGG
>CAZWKO010000383.1:0-3011 GCA_964634925.1 uncultured Vicinamibacteraceae bacterium | reverse complement strand
TGGTGTGACTGTTATCGGATTTATCACCATGCCAGATTCAAAGCGCTTTACTTTTCGAACTTCGTCCGCCTGAAGTGGAATTTCAAGATTTCGGTGAATAACCCCTAGCCCGCCCGCCTGAGCCATCGCAATTGCTAGGCGTGCCTCCGTGACAGTGTCCATTGCTGCCGATATTAAGGGTATTTTGAGATCTACCTCCCTCGTAAGTTTGGTCGAAGTGTCGGCTTCAGTAGGTAGTACGGAGGACGCGGCCGGTTTTATCAGGATGTCGTCGAAGGTTAGTGCTTCATCTATTTTCATTTCGGGCCCTTAGGTGGGTACACTAGGAATAATATACAGATATTAGGCTTTTGAGAAAGGGCTGCTCTTCGCGGTTTTTGCTATGGCCGATAATCCTTAGCAACAACATAGCTTTCTGAGGATTCCTTTCGGCTGGCCGGAGGTTTGGCATGCCGAACGGATTTGAATTGTGATCTCATTTTTTCCACAAGTCCTTGTTCTGCTCCAACCTTTAAGACCTTCGCGATGAAGCTGCCGCCGGGTGCCAATACATCAGTGGCAAAGCCCAGAGCAGCCTCGCACAAAACGCTTACCCTTAAGGCATCTGTTTGACGGTGGCCGGTAGCCGGGCTCGCCATGTCACTCAAGACCACGTCTGCGTATTTTGGCAATAGCTGGCTGATGGCTCTTTTTGTGGTCGAAGCAAGAAAGTCCATCTCTAAGATGGTAGCGCCGCGAATGGGAATAATGGGGTTAATATCTACCGAAATAACGCTGCCTGTAGTGTGGTTTTCGGATTTTACTCTGGAAACCGCTACCTGGGTCCAACTTCCAGGCGCGGCGCCAAGATCAACTATGTTTTGGCCAACCCTAAAAATCCTGAATTTGTCATCTAGTTCAATTAGTTTGTATGCGGCTCTGCTACGATATCCATCTTGATTGGCCGATTTAACATATGTGTCTTTCTGTTGGCGTTCTACCCACCTCACCGAAGACGGTTTTAGCTTCTTTTTCTTGGGGGTTTTTTGAGAACCTGTCACGTGTGCTTGTGGTTTGCGTTTTGCGCTTCGTTTTCGCGCCATAGGGCTACACCGCACGTTTAAGACAATGTAATTTCAGTCTAATGAGGGATACACTAACAGAATTGCACCCATAAATAAAAGGTGCCCGTCAATATTAGTCGAGAGCCGGAGCTTGACACTTTTTAAGCTGCTACATAGACAAACGTCTATTGTAGTCAGGATGGGGGATAGTTTAACGGTAGAACGAGCGGCTCTGACCCGCTTAGTCCTGGTTCGAATCCAGGTCCCCCAGCCATTATTATTTGCGCTTTGCCATAGGTTTTGATAAGCGAGTTTTTATTGGGTGACAAAGGAGCAGGGAATTATGGGGAATCGCGTTTGGAAAATTTATCTGTCTGGTGAGATTCATACTAACTGGAGAGAGGAAATTAGACTAGGGGTGGAGAGTTTGGCTCTTCCGCTGGATTTGCTCGCTCCTGTAACTATCCACGAAGATAGTGATCATTGTGGAGCTATAATTTTAGGGCCCGAGCAAGATAAATTCTGGCACGATAGAAAAGGCGCGGCTATGAATGCGATTAGAACGCGGGCTCTTATTGGCGAAGCAGAAATTGTGGTAGTTCGGTTCGGAGAGCAGTATCGTCAGTGGAATGCGGCCTATGATGCCGGTATGTCTGTGGCAATGGGGAAGTCCTTAATCACCCTGCACGATCAGGCACTAGATCATGCGTTGAAAGAGGTTGATGCTGCAGCGTTGGCCGTGTGTCGGCAAACAGAACAGGTTATTAATACGTTGAGATATGTTATTGAAGGTCACCTCCCTAGAGAGTCAGCGGATCTCGCTGCTGAGTAGGCTGGTGCATCGCCACCGGTTAGATGGGGCATAGGCGTAAGCTATACCATCTTTGCCAGTGCAATTTGAGCAACTGCGGTAATCTTCATCGCGCGGGCGAAATGTGATTTCCGCTAGCATGACAACGCTCGGAGGTGTCTTCCATGAATTGTGCGGCACGCTCTTTGGTTTCTGTTAGTTCCAGGTGCTATGAAGTTGACGCAGATTTCACCTCACGCCGTCGTGAGTGGAGAATTGGCTCGGTATATCCGCTTGGTTGTTTTGCTCCCTGAAAAATCAGATCGCTGGCGGCTTGAAAGGCAATGCTACGAGAAAAATCTGCGGACATCGGCGAATACATGGGATCATCTGAGTTCTGTTCATCGACTACGGTTGCCATTCTTTGTAACGTTTCCTTTACTTCCCCTTCATCGCATATTCTATGGTGCAGCCAATTAGCTATATGTTGGCTCGATATACGGCATGTGGCCCGGTCTTCCATTAACCCTATATCGTTGATATCAGGCACTTTGGAGCAACCAACCCCGTGGTCTACCCATCGCACGACATATCCCAATATGCCTTGGGCATTGTTATCTAATTCTCTTTGAATGGTTTCTTTAGGCCAGTTAGGCCGTTCCGCAACCGGTATGGTTAGTATCTCATCCAAGTCTGCCCGCTGCCGACCTGCAATCTCTTTCTGTCGTTCATCTACGTCGATATCATGGTAGTGGATTGCGTGGAGGGTGGAAGCTGTTGGAGATGGTACCCAGGCGGTTGTTGCTCCAGCGAGAGGGTGCCCGCCTTTTGCATCAAGCATGTCAGCCATTTTATCTGGCATGGCCCACATACCTTTGCCAATTTGTGCTCGTCCCCTAAGCCCACATTCAAGGCCAATATCTACGTTCCAGTTTTCATAAGCTTGTATCCAATCGGCGGCCTTCATGTCACCCTTAGGGACCATTGGTCCGGCCTCCATAGATGTATGAATTTCATCACCGGTGCGATCTAGAAATCCGGTATTAATAAATGCTACGCGTTCCGTGGCGGCTCTGATGCATTCCTTGAGGTTTAGTGTAGTTCGTCGTTCTTCGTCCATGATGCCGATTTTCAGCGTAAAAGGTGGGAGCTCAAGGGCTTGTTCAACTGCAGCGAAG
>CAZWKO010000382.1:0-3017 GCA_964634925.1 uncultured Vicinamibacteraceae bacterium | reverse complement strand
CAGGCCCAGACTCCTTGCTGATCCAAAAACCCGCTGCCATCGAATTGTGCGTCGAACTCGGACTTGAGACTCACTTAATCTCAACACTAGAACCTCGTACGGCATACATAGTGAAAAACGGAGTGCTGCATGCTCTTCCGCGCGGTACCGTCTTCGGCATCCCGACGAACCTTGAAGCACTTTTAGCAGCCCATTACCTTTCGCCGCAAGCCAAACTTAGAATGGCCCAAGACCTTACAGTCCCACCAAGGACTGACGAATCTGACGAGTCAGTCGCCAGTTTCTTCCGTCGGCGATTTGGCAATGAAACTGTGGACTATCTTGCTTCGCCTTTACTCGCCGGCATTCATGCAGGCGACGTAGAGCGACTGTCCATGCATGCCCTCTTTCCACGGCTCGTCGAAGCCGAACGCCAGCATGGCAGCGTCATTCGCGCCTTAAGAAATCGGCGCATAGCCCCTGCCTCTCTTAATGCGACACAGGGGTTGTTTCGCTCGCTCACCGGAGGACTTCAAACTTTAACTAACGCACTTACTCAAGTTTTGCCGAACACGGCAGTCAAAAGCGGCGTGGAAGTAACAAGTATTTCTGGCTCTGGACCTTTTGCCATTAAATGCTCAACTGGTGAGATTTTCTCAGCCGATAAAGTAATTTTCGCGACCCCTGCTTATGCAACATCAACCATCGTGCGACACCTCGCGCCCGAACTATCGAAGCTGCTATTGTCGATTCCGTATACATCCATTGCGACAATAGCTAACTCATACCCTCGGTCGTCAATTAATCATTCCCTGAATGGATCCGGCTTCGTTGTACCGGAAATAGAACCTGACCTCAACATTGCTGCCTGCACATGGATTTCATCAAAATGGCCTGGTCGTTCACCAAACAGCCATGTATTACTGAGAAGTTTCATCGGTGGCACTCGCGCCCCGAAGGCGCTAGACCAATCAGACCAAGCGCTCATTGCAACCGCCCAACAGGACCTTCACAATCTTCTAGACATCAAAGCCCCCGCATCTCTAACGCGAGTCTATCGATGGCCTCGAGCGAACCCTCAACCTCATGTCGGGCATCTTGAACTTGTCACTCAAATCGATCGACATCTCGGCGCCTATCCGGGACTACAAATCATTGGCGCCGCACTCCGAGGTGTCGGCATTCCTGACTGCGTCGCCGCTGGTCGCGCGGCAGGTCGCGCGGCAGCCCATTAATATCTGTCGACCCTTTCGATTGCAAAGACCCAGTCGACACCGACTCGCCTATCACAACATGCTCTCATTTCGTGCGTGCTATAGTATTTTCAAGCTAGCGGAGGAACGACCAACCATGACCTATCGACTTCTTCAGACACTAATCTTTACGCTCGCGTCAATCACGTTTATTGCATGTGGTGGCGGTGGGGCCAACGATGACATGGACCACAGTGCCATGGCTGACATGGATCACAGCGAGGACGTAGCCGAGGACACGGGTTCATCCTCAGAAATGGCAATGGAAATGATCGGCGGTGGACATGCCACGCTCGTACATGAGGGTGCTGGAGGAAGTCCGCACGTTAGTGTCCATTGGGCTGTAAACGATGCCAACATCACGATCAGTTATGGGAGGCCATACTTAAGAGATCGAGTAGTCGGCGACAGCGTCCCGCCAATGGCAGACGCCGTATGGCGTTTAGGTGCCGACGAGGCAACCACGCTCACAGCCGACACTGACATCATGCTCGGCGATTCCCACATTCCTGCTGGCGAGTACACCCTCTGGACAGCACATATGAACGATGAGTTCCATCTCATCGTGAACAGTGAGACCGGTCAATGGGGCACCGCCTATAACGCCGACAATGATTTTGCACACATTGCAATGGAAGTTAGTGAATTGGCCACCCCGGCGGACCAATTAGTTATCTCCATCGGCGACGGCCAACTTGGATTTGACTGGGGAGCTATGACCGCCAGCGTCCCGTTGATGGTGCATTAGACCGTTCGCGTTGTCAGACCGATAATTGCCACCCACGCAATCAGAGAAACAGATCGTGTTGGCGGGTACCCTGGCTTGCGTCTGACATAACAACGCATATCTTGTTTGGTAAAGACAAGGGCCGGTAGCTCAGGGGTAGAGCAATTGACTTTTAATCAATGGGTCGAAGGTTCAAATCCTTCCCGGCTCACCATTTTTCTCAGGAAGAATGCACGTCAACGAATTAAAATAATTTCCGAGAAGCTAGATCTTCACGCAGACCCGCTCTGCGGGACCGGTTCTAATCAACATCGGCGCTGCTTCTCCCAGACCATCGAAGTACTCATCGACCGCCGCCCTCTGTCCCCCCCAACGCCCATAATCGTCGATGATTATGATTCCGCCAGTCGTCACGCGCTTATATAGGGTGTCGAGTTCATGTTTGGTGCTCTCATAAAAATCGGTGTCGAGACGAAGCAAGGCAATTTGGTCGTGTCGCGTGTTAGGCAAAGTCTGTAGGACGTCGCCTTCAACCAGACGAATCCTATCCTGTGGATAGTTGCAGGTTCTGAGATTGCCCCGAACCTCTTCGATACTCGCGCCCTTCCAGGACCCAGCGTCCCATTTCGCCCACGTTTCGGCGGCGCTAGCCTGCGGTCGGGCAGGGTCCTTATGGTCCTTTGGTCCTGGTTCGGTCATTCCAGCAAAAGTATCGTAAAGGCAGAGTTCCCGGTCAGTAACGCCGAGAGTTGTCAGCGTGTGGGCCATCATCAGCACTTGTTTACCCTGATAAACACCACACTCGACGAAGTCTCCTTCGATCCTTGCCCGAATAATGTGACGCACCGCAACGTATGTGGTGAACAGTCTGATATTCACGCCGCGAATGCTCGGCGGGAGACGGGACCAGACCTCTTCGAACCCAGAATCGAGGTCTGCGGGATAGTTACGCGAAGGCGTCGACACGGCCTGCAGCTCGTAGCCGAAACGACGAATGGCTGCCTGGACGACTCTACCAGTCGGGCGTTTCCAATTCATCGGGAAACAGAATACAACTA
>CAZWKO010000381.1:0-3021 GCA_964634925.1 uncultured Vicinamibacteraceae bacterium | reverse complement strand
AATTCACCTCTTAAAATCAAGGAACAAGCGCGGCCCTTGCTGGTTGCCCCGGGCGACGCCGGCAAGGTGCTGCTGCATTCCTGCTGCGCACCCTGCGCAGGTGACGTAATGAACGAGATCACCCGCTCCGGCATCGAATACAGCGTCCTTTTCTATAATCCCAACATCCACCCGGCACGGGAATACGAATTGCGCAAGGACGAGAACAAGCGCCACGCCGACAAGCTGGGGGTGGCATTCACCGACCTGGATTACGACCTGGAGAACTGGTTCGAGCGCGTGCGAGGCTTCGAAAACGAACCGGAGCGCGGCCATCGGTGTACCCTATGCTTCGACATGCGGTTCGAGCGCACCGCCCTCTTTGCCCACGAGCACGGGTATTCGGTCTTTACCTCCACCCTTGGCACGTCGCGTTGGAAGGACATGGAGCAGATCAACGGCGCGGGAATGCGCGCCGTTGAGCGCTATCCGGGCCTCAGCTACTGGACCCATAATTGGCGCAAGAAAGGTGGAGCCAACCGCATGGTAGAAATCTCCAAGCAGGAGCGGTTTTACCAGCAAGAATATTGCGGTTGCGTCTATTCGCTCCGGGATACCAACGCATGCCGGCGGGCGCGTGGCTATGGCCCGGTCAGGATTGGGGAAAAATTCTATGGCGAGTCCCCCGAAGGACAGTAAGCCCGGTCCAGTTGGAACTTTTCTCAACAAGATTTTCTGGTAGCATATTGCCGGCAAGCGGGTATCCCATGAGGGCCCGCCAATGTATAATTTCGGCCACAAGGGGAGACTGCCATGTCCGCCGAATTTGACTTTGAAAAATTCCGCCTACGCACATTTGTTGACAAGATAAACGACCTCGGCGAGGTGGAGGTCCTGGAGGGCCCGACACCGCTCACCAAATTGAGCGAGATTATAGAAACAAAACCCAAGGCTATCCTGTTCAAGAATGCGGGTCCCGAGGGCCACGAGGTAATTGCCAAAGCTATGGGTAGCCGCACCCGCATCGCCGCTGCATTCGACACTACCTATGACAAGGTGCACGACGAATATCACCGGCGCCTGGCCAATCCCAAAAAGGCCATGGAGATACCCGGCGACGAGGCGCCGGTCCGCGAATTGGTGATGACCGGGGATGATATTGATCTGACCCGGTTGCCGTTCCATCCCCAGCACGAATTCGATGGCAGTAGCTATATCTCCTGCGGGATTGATTACACCATCGATCCGTTGAGCGGGCACTCCAACGTCGGCAGTCGGCGCTTGAGTTTGCGGAATAAGAATCAGACTGGCACCAACGTCACCGCTCCTTCGGACCTTAAACGCATCTATACGGGCTGCGTCGAGCGCGGGGAACCGTTACCCATCACCTTTACCGTTGGTGCCCATCCTCTCGACATGTTTGCCGCCACCACGCGGCTGTCCGGTGATGAAGTTGATTTGCTAGGCACTTTCCGGGGTGAAGATGCACCCGTCATAAAGAGCCTAACAAACAATATCCGCGTACCAGCTGATGCCGAGATGGTATTTGAGGGTTATCTTGACGAACGCGGATACGTGGAACCTGAGGGTCCCTTCGGTGAATATATGGGCTATTATGGCTCTATCCACATGGATCCCGTGTTCACTTGCACTGCAATTACCATGCGGAAAGACGTCATGCACCAGACGCTGCTACACGGGTCGGCCTTTTCCCTCGACAATTCCGACGGCGCGTGCATGTCGGCTATGCGCACCGAAGCCGAGGCCATGAAAATTCTAGAAGCGGCAGTTTCCAGCCCGACCGCTGTATTCCTCCGCGAGACTTCCGGTGGTTCCAACACCATCCGGGTTTCACTGAACCAACGCCGCGTGGGCGAAGCGCGTTCTGCCATCCATGCTCTGTTCGGCGGCATAATGCGCCTCAAGCATGTCTATATTTTTGACGATGATATCGATATATTCAACGATCTGCAGGTCGAATGGGCCATGGGCACCCGCTTTCAGGCGAACGAGGATATCGTGCTCCTGGAAGGCATGATGGGCATGACCATGGATCCTTCCCTGAAGGGCCGCCGCACGGGCACCAAGGCCGGATTCGACTGCACCAAGGAGATGGGACGCGATAACGACATCCCACTGACCCGCTGCGCCCATAAGGTATTCGACGGGCCGGCCCGGTTCCAGACGGTGGAGCAGGCCCTGGAATCGGGACCCATGTTCTTTTCCCACGTTGTCGAGGCCGTGGGGAGCGAGGATGGCCGCGAAGTGGCTTTGGCCCTCGACAATCTGCGCCAAGGCGGCCGGTTGGGCCGAGACCGGGACGGCAAGTACCACCTGTTCCAGGCCGTCAAGGGCACCACCGGCATCGTCGGGCCCATGTACCACGATCCCAATGAGGGCACTTAGGAAAGGTTACTCGTGGGGAGACAGTGGACTTGACTTAAATCAAAGACAGATCCTGAGCCACACCTGAGAAATACCTGGATTTAGAATGATCCCAAGGTAGGTGCCGACACGGTCATCAGTACCCTATGCGGAAAGATTTGGTAATTAAGGAGGAGTACATCATGATGACAACAGGCAAAAAAGTTCCGGTTACGGACGATGCCCTCGGGGCCATGACCGGCGCGCGCTATATTGATAGCCTGAAGGATGGACGCGAGGTCTATATCGACGGCGATAAGGTCGCTGATGTCACCACCCACCCTGCTTTCAAGGACATGATCCTGGAAATGGCGCGGGTATATGATCTGCAAAACTCGGACAAATACCGCGACGAGATGACATTCGTGGATAAAGAGACCGGTATACGCACCTCGATCTCCTGGATGCTGCCGACAACGGCGGATGACCTAAAGATGAAGCGACGCAATTCCGAGCATTGGAATTGGCTTACTTGGGGCCAACTCGGGCGTAGCCACGATATCTTAGCGCCCTACATCATCGGCTCCATGCACCGAAAAGACGATTTTTCTGCAGTCAAGAATCCGCACTGCGATTTCGGCGAAAACCTCGAGAATTATTATAAATTCTGCATGCGCA
>CAZWKO010000380.1:0-3032 GCA_964634925.1 uncultured Vicinamibacteraceae bacterium | reverse complement strand
GATGTTGATCAAATTTCGGCCATGATACTTGGCGATCTCGATCGTGAAGAACGTATTACTGTGGGCAATGTTAAGCGTTTTCGTGTGCGAGCCAGTCGTGCCGATAAATCATATTACTTAACATCACCAGAGCTCGAGCGAGAGGTCGGTGGTCGGGTAAAGCAATCGAAAGGATGGACAGTCGATCTTGTTAATCCTGATCTTGAAATTCGCGTTGAGGTTCTTCCAGAGTGCGTCTTTTATGCATTGAATAAAGAAATCGGTCAAGGAGGACTTCCGACAGGTACGAGTGGGGCTGCGATGTGTCTGTTGTCCGGTGGTATCGATTCCCCGGTGGCAGGTTTTCGACTCATGAAACGCGGGTGTCGCGTGCATTTTGTACATTTCCACGCATATCCGATTCTTTCGCGCACATCTCAGGACAAGACGGAAGAACTTGCTCAACTACTGGCGCAGTATCAAATGCGTTCTCGTTTGTACACTGTACCGTTCGGTGAGCTGCAGCAACAGATCGTCATCTCGATTCCTCCGCCGCTTCGTGTTGTGCTTTATCGACGCCTCATGATGCGCATTGCAGAACGGCTCGCACAGGAATCAGGGGCAAAGGCACTTATTAGTGGCGAATCTGTGGGTCAGGTAGCCTCTCAAACAATAGAAAATTTAGCGGTGATCAATGAAGTCGTTTCATTGCCGGTACTGAGACCGTTGATCGGTTATGACAAGGAAGAGATTATTACCGAGGCAAAACGACTGGGTTCGTATTCGATTTCTATTATTCCCGATGAGGATTGCTGCACATTGTTCACCCCGAAGAGTCCAGCTACTAAGGCACGGCGAGAAGATGTCGAGCGAGCGGAGTCAGCGCTGCCTGTTGCCGATATGGTCGCAAAAGTAATAGCACTGACAGAACGCCAAGACTACAAGTTTCCTTGCTAAATACTATCTACTGTGTTCATAAAGATGTGTGCCGTTTAGGCTCTTAAATTAGATCTGGATGCAGTAATCCGAGGTGGTAATCGTGCAATGCGTCGTGGGTACTACGAAACGCCAATTCGTTCCACGGAATATTTGCATGTTCAAACCAGGCTGCATCCAATGATTCGTCTTCGGCGCTAAGCTCGCCTCCAGTGACAGTCGCTGCGTAGACAAGCACGATCGGGACAACACCGGGGTAGGTGTAGATATTGATAAGTCCGGTTAATCTGACATCAAGGTTAGCTTCCTCACGCGCTTCCCGTACTGCTGCCAGCGTGGGTTTTTCGCCTCGGTCAACATAGCCCCCTGGGTAGACCCATTTGCCATAGCCTGGTTCAATCGATCGCTTTACGAGGGCGAATTGGTTGGCTTCATTAGTGATTACGGTTCCGACTGCGACTTTAGGATCAAGGTAGACCACATGGCCACAGCGTATACAAGTCGGTCGTTTAGGTTCACCGGGCTTGATCTCCTTGACGGCTAACGCGGCACCGCAACGGGAACAGAAACGATCCAAAGAGTGAGGGTCGTGTAAATGATTTTCCATCGTAACGTTATAATCCAACACCATGTCGATTTTAAAGGTGTCCCGAATGGGCCACCCGGTCCTTCGACAACGGACCGGACTAATTCAACCAGATGAAATTAATACGGCGTCGATGCAGCGTCTTATTGATGACATGTTTGACACGATGAATGAATATGCAGGAATTGGTTTAGCGGCTCCACAAGTGCATCAAGAGCTTCGATTATTTGTTGCTGGTGTTCACGATCCGGATGCAACAATGCAGCCCGTTGTGATGATTAACCCGGAGATCGAGGTGGTCGATGAAGAGGAAGAGGAGGACTGGGAAGGTTGTTTAAGTATTCCAGATATTCGTGGCAAAGTGTTCCGCGCTAAGAATATTCGTGTCCGTTCTCTTGATCGGTATGCCAAGCCACAGCAGCTTACGGCAACTGGTTTTCCAGCCCGGGTTATTCAGCACGAAACTGATCATTTGAATGGGATACTTTTCGTCGATCGGATGACGTCATTTGAAAGTCTGACTTTTCTCGAAGAATACGGTCGCTACTGGGATAATGGCTCCGGTTCTGACGGGTGATTGTCGACCTTCTATTCGGTAGTGTGCATGCAGTTTCTTGATTTGCAACGTCAGTATGCTTCGTATCGCAAAGAGATCGATACGCGAATGCGTAGGGTGCTTGAGCATACGCGCTTTATTATGGGGCCGGAAGTCGAGGAGCTTGAGCAGGCAATTGCTTCACGTATTGGCGTGAGGCACGCAGTAACGACAGCAAGCGGTACGTCAGCTCTTGAACTGTCACTTCGAGCCCTCGAAATTGGCCCTGGCGATGAAGTCATAGTGCCAACGTTTACATTTGTGGCCTCAGCGGAAGTTATACGTCTTGTTGGCGCGACGCCAGTTTTTGTCGACATTCAACGTCGCTCTTTTAACATCGATCCGGCTGCCGTGGATGCTGCAGTGACAGACCGAACTAAAGCCGTTATTGCTGTCGATCTCTATGGTCAGATGGCTGATTATGAACAACTGAATAAGCTGGCTGCAGTTCACCAGGTTGCAGTTATTGAGGACGCGGCGCAGAGTTTTGGAGCGACGCAGAATGGATTGTCAAGTGGTGCGACCGCTGACATCAGCACCACGAGTTTTTTTCCCACAAAGACATTTTCTTGTTTCGGGGATGGTGGATCAATTTTTACGAATGATGACGCAGTGGCTGAACGGGTTCGCGCCCTGCGTACTCACGGCGGGCAGGATTGTGATCATCAACATATTGGCACTAATGCTAGGTTTGACACGATTCAGGCTGCGGTGCTTCTCGCAAAGTTGCCTCATTTTGATGAAGAAATTTCTATACGCCAGCGACTAGCAGCACGTTACTCGGAGGCGCTGCGTGACGTATGTCAAGTTCCTAGTGTGGCATCTGGGAATACGCATGTCTTTACGCCCTATACGGTACGTTTAAACAATCGCGATCAGGTTTGTGCGCTTCTTCGTGAGCGTGACATACCTGTTGCGATTTATTATCCGCGATGT
>CAZWKO010000379.1:0-3039 GCA_964634925.1 uncultured Vicinamibacteraceae bacterium | reverse complement strand
CAACTCGACCTAGTAATTGAGGGCATTGAGGTTGCTTATCCTAACAGCCATAACGCCTTGGCCATGGCCATTCATATGGAAGAGGTTTAATAACCTCTTTACTTGTTAATAACTGACCGGTCAATTAACTAATTTTAAAACTATTTTTGAGAATATTTGACGAATGCTTAGCACTCAATGAAAATTTCAATCGTGAAATCTCTTGCACAATCAGAAAACCGGGGAACCGCTGGACTCGGAACCTTTAGCGGAGTCTTTACACCCAGCGTGCTCACCATCCTTGGAATCATTCTTTTTCGACGACTCGGCTACGTCGTGGGCTCCGCCGGGCTTATCCAAGCAATCCTGATGCTTGCTCTTGCAACAGCGATTTCTATTCTTACAAGTTTGTCTCTATCAGCAATCGCTACGAACCGAAAAGTCCGGGGTGGCGGTGATTACTACCTTATCTCGCGCAGCCTCGGCGCGGAATATGGTGGTGCGCTCGGACTTATTCTCTTTGTCGCACAGGCTGTTTCCGTCGCCTTCTACTGCATTGGCTTTGGTGAAGCGTACGTTTCCCTAATGGGTGGGACAGAACAAACAGTTCAAGCGACCGCAGCCCTTGCCGCCATCGCTCTTTTCGGCGTGGCTTACACAGGCGCAGACCTTGCGACACGATTTCAGTTTGGGATCATGGTAATTCTTGGCTTAGCTCTAACATCTTTTTTCATAGGAGCCAGCCAAACCATAGACGCAACAACCCTTGATTCGGCCTGGACAAACGAAGACAGCGACATTGATTTCTGGCTGATTTTTGCAATTTTTTTTCCAGCAGTTACGGGGTTTACCCAAGGGGTCAGCATGTCCGGAGACCTCAAAGATCCCGCGAAGAGCCTTCCGATCGGAACTTTTCTAGCTGTTGGCATATCAACCATCGTTTATGTAGTCGCGATGGTTGTGCTAGCTGCATCACTTTCACTGACAGAACTTCGTGCTGATTACGACTCTCTCAAACGTATTGCCGTACTACCGTGGCTTATCGATATCGGAGTACTGGCCGCCACTCTATCGTCGGCACTCGCCTCTTTTCTTGGCGCCCCAAGAATCCTGCAGGCTCTAGCGAATGACCGTCTCTTTGCCTGGTTAACCCCCTTCAGCGTTGGGGTTGGGCCTCAAGGTAATCCGCAGCGGGGTGTCCTTCTGACAGCAGTTATAGCACTAACAACGATCGGTGCAGGGGATTTGAATAGCATCGCTGCCATTGTATCGATGTTCTTTCTCGTTTCCTACGGGCTTCTTAATTACGCTACCTACGTCGAAGCCCATGGCGGGTCCCCATCATTCCGTCCAAAATTTAAATATTTTCATGCACGTACCAGCCTTGCCGGAACGGGTCTCTGTGCATTTGTGATGCTGATGGTCGATCCGCTTGCGAGCGCCATTGCAGTCGCAATATTGATCATCCTGTACCAGTACCTTAGCCGAACCGCTATTCCAATTCGATGGGTTGACAGTCGACGCGCCTACCGATTCAGGTTAGTAAAAGACGGACTGCGAGAGCTTGACCGCCTGCGTACCAACACAGACCAAACCTCAGACTGGCAACCCCACATTCTTGCGTTTACAGCGAGTAACGCTCGAAGAGAACGTGTTCTTAGAGTCGCTAGTTGGATCTCAGGTGGGTCCGGCCTTATTACAGCAGTGCAATTGATCGAGGAAGATAATGAGTTGCCAACAACTGACGACGCGAGGAAGACGGCTGAATCGTCACTACGGAATGACCTTGAGTCGCATCAGCTCGACGCATTTCCGCTAGTGGTAGCCGCTGACGACCTGCGCGTTGCTACAACCACGTTACTTCAGGCATGGGGCATCGGACCAATTCGTGCAAATACCGTTCTACTCAATTGGTTTGACGGACAGTCAGAAGACAAAAAACAAAATCTTTCCCTTTGGTACGGTCGACTTCTCCAAAGAGTAGCCCGCAACGGCCAACATATCATCGTACTAGACGCAGAACGAGACGAATGGGACCGCCTTGCAGTCACGCACGAAGACGATCGCAGAATCGATGTCTGGTGGTTTAATGACAATTCATCTCGTCTAAGCTTGTTGTTTGCCTACCTTATGTCGCGGACAGAAGAATGGGACGAGGCCTCATTGCGTGTCGTCGTACCCGCTGCTCAGAGCGCAAAATCGAGAACCGAGGCAGAAATCACTAACAGGCTTCATGAACTTCGCATCGAGGCTAGCGTTTATGTGACTAGTGAGGACGAAACTGACGCGTATAGCCCCTCACGTGACGCTTCTATTATGTTCGTACCCCTTCGCTTAGAAGGCATGACGCCGCGTGACCCAACAGGCCAACCATTCTCCGAACAACTCACTTCACTACCTATTGTTGCGATGGTCGCTGCACATGGCGACGTACAGCTCCGCATTGAAGATGAAGCTGTTCTCGCCAACGGAAATTCGGCATCAGCTGCTACTGGCCCCGATAAGAATTAAGAAAAACACCTGATTTTTGTCGTGACCTAGTAGCGATAGTGGTCCGGTTTATACGGCCCCTCGACAGGAACGCCAATATAGTCGGCCTGGTCTTTCGTGAGCTCCGTCAACCGAACTCCAAGCGCATCAAGGTGCAACCGTGCCACTTTTTCGTCAAGCTTCTTTGGCAACATATACACCTCTTTCTCGTACTCACCCTTGTTCTGATGCAAAGCCAGCTGCGCCAACACTTGGTTGGTGAAGGACGCCGACATGACAAAACTTGGGTGTCCAGTCGCGCAGCCAAGATTGAGCAGCCGCCCTTCAGCAAGAACCATCACGCTATGCCCGTCGGCAAAGCGCCATTCGTCATACTGTGGCTTGATATTGATACGTTCGATACCAGGCATGGCCTTCAGTCCAGCCATGTCGATCTCATTGTCGAAATGCCCGATGTTGCCAACAATCGCCTTGTCTTTCATCCGCGCCATGTGTTCTGCGGTAATAATGTCCTTATTTCCAGTCGTTGTGATGAAGATATCTGCCGTCTCGAGTACCTCGTCGATCGTG
>CAZWKO010000378.1:0-3042 GCA_964634925.1 uncultured Vicinamibacteraceae bacterium | reverse complement strand
CTGTGCGCTGGTATCGATTAGCGGCTGCCCAGGGGCATGGCAATGCGATGTTTACCCTCGGGACTATTTATAACGGTGGGGAAGGTGTGCTGAGGGATGAAACTAAAGCCGTACGGTGGTATCGATTGGCAGCGGAACAAGGCTTTGACCTTGCACTGTCGAATCTCGGGTTCCTTTATTTCGAGCGGGGTGATTATGTGCAGGCGTACCAGTGGTTCCATTTTTATTCGTCAAGGTTGCCTCCTGATTGGCCCGCAGCGAGCCGCACTGGATTTCGAGACATGGTCTACGAGCGATTAACACCTGAACAACGCACCGAAGCCGAACGCCTCGTCAGGGAATGGGACGAAGCGCGTCCGCGCGACTGACGTTCATTGAACAGTTGATGGAGCCTTAGTCAGGAGCATGAGCGAACCAACGAGAGCGGCAACGGTGAAAGGGATCCCAAAAAGGATCTCGCTTACGATGTTCGACCATAGCGTTGGCCCCACCGGTGTCACATACACCGCGCTCCATTTCACCAGACCAAACAGCATCAGCGTGTCGAGGATTCTGGCACCGAAGGTAATGAAGGCCCATATACAAATCCAAGAGTTCTCTTTTCTGAAAACGTCACTCCGTCTGCTTGAAGACAGCCAGCACTGAATCGTGAAAAAGAATCCGGCGAGGAATCCCATGATATCCGCGATCCACGCGGTGACACCCCAGTCAAACCCATCCACCGCACACGTAACAATCACCGTGACGATGTGGGTAACCACGAAACAGGTGCCCAATAGAGCTGCTACGCCTATGAATCGGTGGCCAACAGTAATTACTGGAGCTTGAAATAATCCGAGGCTGCTAAAAAATCCTTTTGATGCCATTGATTGAAATGGATTTAACGATACTGTCGGCTATGACTGAACCTACCTTCTAATTCGAAGCGACAGGCCGCTTCAAGATGGCGACGACCTCATCGCCACCGAACGTGGTCGAAGACACGGTCACGCCGACGAATTCAAACCCCGCGCGGCCGGCTTCACGGAGTTCGTCTTGCATCGTTGAGGTGCGTTTTGTGGCCAAAAGTCGATACTCATAGGGTGTCAGCATTCGCTGCTCGTTGTCTCGTTCGAGAATGACGACCGCTTCGTCGCCACCGAACGTGGTATCAAAGACGGTCTGGCCTTTATAAACATAGCCGGCATCACCAGCTTCTTGCATCTCGCGTTGCATGGTGGATGTTCTGGTGGTGGCCAGTAGGCGGTAGTCGTACCGTGGATTACGATGAGTCGTCGAGCGCTTCATCACGACGACTACTTCATTGCCGCCGAAGGAGGTTTCGCCGCCCATGACGTCGGCAAACACATAACCTTGGTCAGCGGCTTGCTGCATTTCTGTTTCCATCGTCGATGTTCGATTCGTTGCCAGAAGAAGATAGTCATGCTCTACCATGCCCTGCGCAAATGACTGACTGAGAGGCGCCTGGGAAAGTACAAAAAGTGTCGCGAACAGGCTTGCGGAAATTTTGGAATACGTCTGCATTACGTTTGCTCCTTGCCGCAATCTCTATTTGGGAACAGTGTCACTATCACTCTGAGTTATGGTGTGGTCGAGACTGAGAATGCCAGATCCCTTCGTGGCGAAGTAGAGAAAAATGAAACAGTAGAGTATCGACCGTTCTCCGTCATTTTCGAGTGGCCAGAATGCGCGTGGTTGGTGGGCATAGAAATACGCAACGGCCATCTGACCGCTGGAAATAAAGGCGGCCCAGGACGTCCTCAGCCCAAGACAGATCATTGCCCCGGCAACTAATTCGATAACGCCGGCGGCTCCGAGCAAGGAGAAGAGTGCGACGGGTTCGTCTCGGGAGATCACGCCAAACATTTTCTCCACACCATGCAGAGCAAACAAGAAGCCGACAACTATTCGAGTTGTCGCGTAAATGGTTTCCGATTTAGCCCTGAGTGCGTCCATCATTTCTCCTGCGGAAGTCCTGGTGTGGTTGAAGGTGGTTGTCGTCGATGTGTGCCTTGTTCATAGGCATAGCCGAACTGTAATAGTGTCGCTTCTGTGAACGGCCGTCCTAGAAATTCAAGGCCGATTGGCAGGTTGTCTGTGGTGAAGCCAGCCGGTACGGTTAGCGCCGGAAACCCAATAACCGGACTGAGGTAGCGATTGTTGCCAAGCGCGTACCGGTCCTCGGTATCTGGATTGGTAAGGACGTCTGAGGCAATTACCGTCGTTTGGTGATCAAAGGTGGCATAGACCAGCGCATCGAGTTGATGATCGGCCATGGTCGTCAGTACGCTTTGTCTGAGCCGTTCTCGTGCAGTCAGCACTTCAAGGTAACCGGCGTCGGCGGTGGTTTTTCCAACCAGGTCCATAAGTCCCTTGGCGCGCCACGGTGTCACGACGCCTGACAGGAGAATGTCTTGAAGTGTGGCTGCTGGGGGCTCCATGTGTTCAGCGAGATAGGCGTTCGTTGCTTCTTCGGTTTCGTAACTATTCCCGGAATAGGTCTGTTCGATCGAATCGAGATACGCGAGAGGAACGGGATCGAGCAAGACGGCACCAAGGTTCTGAAGATCACGAAACGCTTGGTTGATGACCGCGCGAACTTTCTGGTAATCAGTAGACGTAGGGTCGGTATTGGGGTCCATCGGTGCTCGAATGACACCGATGCGAGCGCCACGGAGTCCGTCGAGACTGAAAAGCTCACTGTAGGACGCGGGTACGTGGTCAACCGCATATGCCGTGATGGGGTCGTTTGCATCGTAGCCGGCAAGCACCTGGAGAAGGATCGCGGTGTCGGTGATAGTGCGGGTGATTGGCCCGAGTGTGTCACTGGATGGATTGGCCGGCATCATACCGTAGCGACTGACAAGTGGTACCGTGGGACGGAGTCCAACGAGGCTGTGTACGGCTGCCGGACCACGAATAGACCCACCGGTATCTTCGCCAATACCGACCATCCCGAAATTTGCAGCAATGCCCACAGCTGTTCCGCCAGAGGAACCACTTGGGTTACGAGTCGGGTCGTAGGCATTCCGAATCACACCA
>CAZWKO010000377.1:0-3050 GCA_964634925.1 uncultured Vicinamibacteraceae bacterium | reverse complement strand
CATTGAGGCGGTTTCTGATCTTTGTGCGCTGGACCTTGTTCTTGAAAAACCGATTGGTAAATTTTCAAAAGGGTATCGCCAGCGTGTGGGGATGGCACTGGCACTGCTACACGATCCCGACGTCTTAATTATGGATGAGCCGACTGCCGGTCTGGACCCCAATCAAATCCGCCAATTTCGGAACAATATCCAACGGCTTGGACGGACAAAAACGGTGCTGGTTTCGACGCATATCTTGCATGAAGCCGATGCGATTGCGGACAGAGTTCTTCTCGTGAATAGTGGACAGCTCGTGTTTGATGGGACCATTAATGATCTCAAAGAAGACGGCTCATTAGAGCAGCCTTTTTATCGGCTCACCGCGGGTGGCGTTGTTCAGGAAGCAGTAGACAGCGGACCATCCGATAGCGTTACTGACGGAGCGGAAGGATAAATGGCGGGATCATGAGTGTAAATACGGCCGTCGTCCAAGCGGTGGCACGCCGAGATCTTCGGATGTATTTCAGTAGTCCAAGTGGCTATGTGTTTATTACGCTGTTCATTTTTATGAGCGCGGCAGCCGCGTTCTGGCAGGATAGATTTTTTCTCCAAAATCTTGCCAACCTTGATCAGTTAAACGGCGTTTTTCCTTTTCTTCTCGTGTTTTTTATTCCGGCTCTTACGATGGGCGTTTGGTCGGAAGAGAAAAAGCTTGGAACGGATGAACTGCTTCTTACTTTGCCAGCGTCAGATGTTGAGGTTGTTCTTGGGAAGTATCTTGCGGTTCTTGGTATTTACACGTCTTCACTCGGGTTGTCCCTTAGCTACGTCCTCGTTCTGTTTTACCTGGGGAGTCCTGATCTTGGGTTAATGTTCGGTAATTACACTGGGTATTGGTTGGCGGGTGCGGCGCTGATTGCGGTTGGAATGCTGGCGTCCTTACTTACCCGTAATGCGACGGTCGCGTTTATTCTTGCTGGGCTTTTTTGTGCCTTGCTCGTGGCTACAGGAGGGGCCGTTGGCTCCGTATTTCCTGGGTTTGAGCGGTCGGCGATGGCGCTTGGTGTGTTTCTCCACTTTGATGATTTCGCCAAGGGTATTGTGAGCCTAAGTGGTGTGATCTATTTCGTCTCGATTGGGTCGTTTTTCCTGTATCTCAATGTCTTGGTCCTCAGTCGTCGACATTGGCCGACCCGCGCTGACGGGTATCCGATGTGGACGCATCAGATAGTCCGGGGTACGGCCATTGTGATTGCGCTCATTAGTTTCGGGGTGCTAGTGACGCGGTTTAGTGTTCGGGTTGATGTGACGGCGGAACAGCTTCATTCCTTGAGCGATGAAACACGTGCTCTGCTGGCGGAACTCCCAGAGGATCGCCCTGTGTTTATTCAGGCGTATGTCAGCCCAGTCGTGCCAGAGCCGTTCGTGCAGACACGATCGAACTTGATCAGCATTCTTGAGGAAATTGATGCGATCGGTGGATCGCGCGTGGAAGTACTGATTCATGACACCGAAGCTTTTACTGATGCGGCACGTGAAGCTCGAGAAACATTCGGGATCGGTCCGCGGCCAGTGCGCAATGTCAGCACGGCACGCTCCGAAGTGGAGCAGGTGTATCTTGGCGTGGCGTTCACCTGTGGGGCAGAAGAACAAGTGGTGGGGTTTTTTGATGTCGGACTTCCAGCTGAGTACGAAATCATGCGCAGTATCCGAGTTGTTGCGCGGGCGGAGAGAAAGCGTATTGGTGTTGTTGCGACGATGGCAAACCTCTTTGGAGGCACCAACTTTCAACAGAGTGAATTTACGCCACAGTGGTCTGTAATTACTGAGCTCAGAAAGCAATACGATGTGGTCGAAATCAGTCCGGAAATGGCCATTGCTCAGGATGTTGATGCGTTGCTCGTTCCGCTGCCGTCATCTCTTCAAACGGATGAGCAGGGATTCGTCGCAGATTACATTCGATCGGGTAAGCCCGCTCTGATTTTGGTTGATCCGTTGCCTGCGGTAAATCCGACGCTGTCACCAACTGAATGGGTCGGAGATGGCAATCCATTTACCTATCCACCTGGTCAGCCGAGACCGGGTCCGCGAGGTAATGTACGCGAATGGATTGGACGGTTAGGTGTCGACTGGGAGCCGACGCGTATTGTCTGGGATAGCTACAACCCTCACCCCGAACTGGCGCATATGCCAGAAGACGTCGTCTTTCTTGGTGCGGGCAACGAAAACGATGCGACGTTTAGTGCTGCCGATCCAATGACGTCACAGCTTCAGGAATTAGTACTTCTTTACCCCGGTCAACTTGGGCCAACGGACGACGCGCGCTACGAATTTGAACCGCTGCTGCGGTCGGGAGCCGTGTCAGGGACGAATGGATATTTTTCGCTGGTGCGTGGGTCACCGTATGGACCACAGGTGAATCCGAGTCCACCAAGACGACAGGATGATGACGATTACATTCTGGCGGCTCGGGTACGGTTTGTTGGACCTGAGACTGCGGTCGCACCACAAAGTGCTGATGGTGACCGTGAAGGTGACGGTGATGAGGAGACTGAAGAGTTGGTCGAGGCCGAAGATCTGTCTGTGGATCCAGCGGGCGAGGTCGATATCATCGTGGTTGCCGACCTCGACTTTGTTAGCGAGCAGTTTTTTGCAATTCGGCAGCAGGCGCCTGGCGGTCTTAATTTTGACAACATCACGTTTTTTCTGAACGCCATGGACACGCTGTTGGAAGAGGATTCGTTTATTGATCTTCGGAGTCGTCGGGCCAGGCATCGAACGCTTGAACGTGTTGAAGCGCAGACAGCTGAATATATTCAGCAACGAACGACTGAGGAACGACAAGCCGAGGAGGATGCGGAGCAGGCCCTGACCGATGCGCAGCAGCGGCTGAACGACCGTGTTGAAGAGCTACAGGCGAGGACAGATATCGACGCACAAACTAAGCAAATCATGGTGCGAAATCTTGAAGAAGTTGAAAATCGTCGACTGAGTGTATTGTCGACGAATATCAACACTGAGAAAGATACTCGGATTCAAGCAAGTCGAGAGAGCATGGAATCGCAAGTTCG
>CAZWKO010000376.1:0-3072 GCA_964634925.1 uncultured Vicinamibacteraceae bacterium | reverse complement strand
GTGACAAAAATTACTTTATTTGGATTAGAATTAGCATTTCCAGTTAGAGACTCGATGGGTGATAGTATGTTACACGTCATAATCAACGTGAATAACGACGTTCTTAATAAATGACGTGGTTTAAAATATTGCATTAGGGGTATCCAGTATTACCCAAATGTATATGGTTAGCCTCGGAAAAATTATTTTAAAGGACTTCTGAAGTTTAATATAAACTGATCATTCTAAGTTTTAATACTCAAATTAAAAATAACGTCCGATAAAGAGGAATAGCCTGTACGATTTTACTATCCGATTGGTTATGTCACCTTATCGATCTAAGATAAATATTTTAACGAGAATTTGATGACATCAAAAATACAAAAAACTCTATTGTGCCAACGGATACTCGAAGTAATGGAGAATGATATTATTCCGAAGACCCGTATCGGGGTTGAAGCTGGTAATAAAATTTTTGGGGCAGCTATTTTAAAAAAATTGGACTTATCATTGGTTATTGCAGGAACCAATGATGAAGTCTCCAATCCACTGTTCCACGGGGAAATTTCGACTCTGAATGATTTTTACAAACTTCCAAAGGCAAATCGTCCTGACACAAAGGATTGTTTGTTTTTATCAACTCATGAGCCATGTTCATTGTGCTTGTCAGCCATAACTTGGGCTGGTTTCGATAATTTTTATTATTTTTTCGGATATGAGGACACGCGTGACACTTTTAATATTCCCCATGATCTAAAGATTTTAAAAGAGGTCTTCCATGTCCGGGACGGTGCTTACGCCCGGAATAATTTGTTTTGGAAGAGTCATGATGTTCTACGTATTGTCTCGGAAATCGAAGATACGGAGACCGTGTCATTTGACAAAAAAGTTGTTTTGATTAAGCAAGCTTATGAAACCTTATCGTTGTCCTACCAGAGCAAAAAGAATTATTCCAAAATTCCTCTGAGATAATGGTTCTATGCATAAAATTATGGAAATTCTTCTATTTGGTTATCCTAGCAAACATTGTTAGTTTGAATGGATAGTATTGCCGTTCTTTCCTCCATTCAATCGGGTACCGCGAGAGAAACATCAGAAAACGGCTTTAAATATTTTTTTACGGTAGATAGCGAACTATGATAAATTTGTTGCCAGGTGAACACTTGTTACGGAAATAAATTGAATGGCCGGTAAGATGACACCATCAGAGAAATTAGATGAATATGAAGAGCAAAAACTCAAGGAGCTTGAAAGTAAGATAGTCACCAAATCACTGCTTTACTATTTAGCAGAGGGTGAACATCCAATTTATTCGAGTTCATCTGGTCCGGGCAACTTTGGTCACGGGGGAACTAATGGTTTACTGATGGGTGAAGATCCGCGATTACCAAAGATGCCCGAAAAGCCCACGTTTACTGATTTTCTTAGATATAGATTTACGATTGGGGGTCAACAGCATTTACTGCAGAGTGCCCGGTTGGCAAAGATGAACGGTTTACCCGAAAAACTAATCTTTGCATGCCTCATGCATGATATAGCCATTTGCGGCTTTATTCGCTCTGATCATGGATATTGGGGAGCCCAAATGATAGCTCCTTACGTTGACGAAGAAGTAAGTTGGGCTATTAAAATGCACCAATGCATTCGTTTTTTTCCGGATCCATCAAACAATTATGAATATCCAGAAAGTTACCGAAAAATGTTCGGAGTAGACTACCAGCCAGAGCCCTATATTGTTGCTGAATATAAGAGTGCAAAAAAACATAAATGGTATCTGTCTGCGCTTGAGATCTGTAAGAATGATCACTATGCATTCGATCCAAACATTGTAGTTAAATGGGAAGAGTTTGAAGATGTGGTGGGTCGTAACTTCAAACAACCGCCAGAGGGGTTGGGCAACGACAATTCTCCGTCTGCTCATATCTGGCGCACGTTACGGCGCCCCTGCAATGCGCTTTAGCGAAAAGAGATTAAAATATTCCTTTTTTGAGCAAGAATATCCTAATAATAGTCTAACGGCGACTAAGGGCTTTTTCAGGTATTGCAATAGTGGAGATAATTTTCTTCAACCTTAATTTTTTTCCCACGGAGGGACTGGAGAAGTAGGGAAGTTCATCTTGATTAGCCAATTACGTAACTTCTTGGTTGCGTCAGCATATTGGTTTTTGTTTAGAGCGCTGTAACGCCATGGATTATTAACTCCTGGCGCATCCGAAGGTTTCCCCTTTAAGATTTCGAGTCCTTGGTCAATTATTTCGATGTCTGATGCAGAGTGGGCTGATATTCGACGTTGCACGTTTCGACGATCGATCGCTAGTTTCTGGGTTTTCAAGTGAACTATTTCTATTTGTTCCCTGGAAAGATCGTAATCTAGGTAGTCGGCAATTTTGGCTGTCGTGCCTAAAGGATCTTTGAGCGTTTCTGGAAAAGGAAGAAGCAGCGAATATTGATCTGCTGCAAATAAGTCAAAAAGTAGCAGAGAGGAATGCACAAAATCAAAAGCCGGTCCGTATTTGGAACCTTTATTACGCATAATAGAGGCTATAGAATCCCTCGGATCACGGTAGGTATAAACATTTTTTGCGATGCCGCATATGATCATTCTTAAGGCTCGCTTATTAATCGCGTGAGAAAAATAGATTAAGGTGTTGTAACCCGAATTCATTTTTGTTGAAACGTAGGCATCAGCCAACGTATCCGTTTCATTCAAATATCCACAATCTATCTTATTCTCCGGTGTTCGCAGTCTTTCTAGTGCTTGGCAGGTTTTATATGACCAGGATGAAGCACTACGGCTCATGCCAGAACAAAAAATGATGTAGGGAAGTTGGGTTATCGATTGCAAATTATCACGGATTCCTGTGTGTTCGAGCGTCTTTGAATTGAGATCCCAATCGAGATGACCCATCTTATTTCCTTCGATAATTTAGGGTGGGAGGAATACTCCACCAATAGATCTGTCATACCAATCAAAGACTAAGAAAAACTAGTTAATAACTCCTAAGTAAGCACACCAAAGACAGAGTATTTTCACCGCTAGTCTGAATTCAACTTTTGAAATGTTTGCCAGAGACTTCGGACTAAAGGCGGTAG
>CAZWKO010000375.1:0-3075 GCA_964634925.1 uncultured Vicinamibacteraceae bacterium | reverse complement strand
CACTACGAAAGCAGATCCCCTGAACGTTGTGCATTTAAAAGACTTGCTCTACACTGAAACTCTCCAATGAATGTTCGGACGAGACTTATATTCATCGGTAAACTTGCCCTACTGGTCGGAGCACTTGGTCTGACCTACGGCATCACAGCCTACGCCGGCCTCCAACTTTCCATTAAATCTAGAGAGGTTCTAGCGCCTGACCTCCGAGGTCTAACACCCGCCGCAGCAACCGAGGCTTTAGCTGCAGTCGGTCTCAATGCGCGAATTGAAAACCTTCGCCGTATACACCCAGCAATCGAGTCTGGTCGGATCGCCGCGCAAGACCCTCGCCCAGGGAGACCAACACGTCTACGGAGAGACGTGAAACTCTGGCTCAGCTCTGGGCCGAATGCAGGCAAACTCCCGTCTCTAATCGGGGAGACTCCGACACAGGCGACTGAGCGCCTTGTCGAAGACTTATATACCCTGCATGAAGTTGCTGAAATTCGCTCTAACCGCTATCCCACTGACACCGTGGTCGCCCAGGACCCACCACCCTATGGCAATGAAGAAATCGTCTCCATTTTGGTTAACACAGGAGAACGTGGCCGAACCTACGTAATGCCGAATCTAATCGGCGTAAACGGAAATGATGCAGCCACCATTCTTCGCAATCGTGGCTTTCGCGTTACCGTTGTTGGAGACCACCCGTACCCTGGCATACCGTCCGGGATCGTCATTCGGCAGGCCCCTTCCTCCGGATTCCAAGTATCCCAAGGCGAGTCAATATCTTTGGAGGTTAGTCAATAACCGTGCCTGAAAACATTCGGATCGCACCGTCTATTCTTGCTGCTAACTTTGCCTCACTCGGCGCGGCGATCCAAACGGTCGAAAATGGAGGCGCGGAACTAATCCACATCGACGTAATGGATGGTCACTTTGTACCCCAGATAAGTATTGGTGTTCCAGTCGTGGCCGCTCTTCACAAAGTCGCCACCGTACCACTCGATGTTCATTTAATGATTGCGGAGCCAGAACGACAGATTGAGTCCTATGTCAAAGCCGGGGCATCCATGGTTTCCGTGCATTTTGAAGCGACGCCACACATCCATCGCGCGCTATCGCTAATTCGCGCACTAGGTGCCACTGCTGGTCTCGCAATTAACCCGGGCACACCGGTGTCATCGATAGAAGCCGTCGCGGACCAAATCGATTATGTCGTAGTGATGTCGGTAAACCCTGGATACGCAGGACAAACATTTATCCCCAATAGCACTGAAAGAGTAGCTACCGCACGGGCATTACTAGACGGAGTTGGAAACCGCGCTCCCGTTGAAGTTGACGGCGGCGTCACACACTCAAATGCAGCTAGTCTGATTAGCGCTGGTGCCGAAATACTCGTCGCAGCATCAGCTATTTACGGAGACGCCGATCCGGCTGACGCCACTAGACGACTTCGTGCTGCGGGGCTAAATTCTCAAAATATAAAGAAAGCTGATCCTAAATAGTGCCAGTCGCAGCATGCCACGTTCGTGTGCGGTATGCAGAAACAGACAAGATGGGCGTCGCGTATTATGCAAATTATTTTGTCTGGTTTGAGGTAGGCCGGTGTGAATTATTACGAACACTGGGAGGGTCATACCTTGAACTCGAAGAAACCGGGTTACTCCTCCCAGTCATCGAGGCACGCTGCAATTATCGCGCTCCAGCTCGTTACGATGACGACCTGACTATTGAGACGACAGGTTCATTAAAATCACGTGCCCAGGTTGAATTCTCATATGAGGTTCGCCGGTGTATGACGAACGAGTTGCTTGCATCTGGAACTACAGTTCATGCAGCAACAGACCCCAGTGGCCGACCACAAAGAGTCCCCTCAACGCTGAAGGCGTTACTGACATGAAAGCACTCGTCACCGGAGCAGCGGGGTTCATTGGCTCCCATCTCTCAGAACGGCTCCTTGAAATCGGACATGACGTTGTCGGTCTCGACTCCTTTACCGACTACTATGCTCGATCGATTAAAGAGGCGAATCTCAGGTCACTTACTCAACGACGACGATTTCAATTTGTCGAAACGTCACTATCAGAGACAGATCTCGGCACGTTACTCGACGGCGTAACTCATGTATTTCACCTCGCAGCCCAGGCTGGCGTCAGGAAGAGTTGGGGAGCTGACTTTGCCGTTTATACTCAGCTCAACGTCGACGCAACTCAGTGCCTGCTTGAGGCCTGCGTCGACCATCCGATTAAAAGCTTTGTTTATGCATCAAGTTCTTCGGTTTACGGGGACACCGTACCAATCCCAATGCTGGAGAATGCAAGACCGATGCCTCTATCGCCATACGGCGTAACCAAGCTCGCGGCTGAGCATCTTTGCATGCTTTACCATGCGAATTACGATATCCCGACGGTGGCCGTCCGGTACTTTACGGTCTACGGGCCACGCCAGCGTCCGGACATGGCCTTTCACCGATTTCTGCGGGCCATCCGACAACGCGAACCGCTTTCTCTCTTTGGTGACGGCGAACAAACACGCGATTTTACGTTCGTTGAAGATGCGGTTGCCGCCACAATTTCGGCAGCGGAGCGTGGCAAACACGGTACGGTTTATAACGTCGGAGGTGGTTCGCGCGTAAGTATGAATGAGGTCCTTGATATGATGGCTCAGTGTACTGGGTCGAAACCAGACGTTCAAAGAAAAGAGCCTCAACGTGGAGACATGCGCGACACGTTCGCTGATACCACACGCGCCAGATCGGAGCTTGGATTTGCGCCACGTGTCATACTCAAGGATGGCTTACTCGCGGAGTATCAATGGTTAACATCAGCTCTCGACATACTCTAAATCGCGCCACTTCGTATTCATTCACTTTCGTGACCTTGGCCATAACGACTACGCTCACGGCCATTGCCTGCGGTGGAAACGAGCTGGAAATAAATCCAGTCGAAGATGCCGCAGACACGGTACTTTTCGAACGCGGGAATGAGGCAATGGCCAACGAAAATTGGACCCGTGCTCGCGAGTACTTTGAAACAATCCGAGATAACTATCCACAGAGCGTCTTGCGCGATCAATCCCGCCTTCGCATCATCG
>CAZWKO010000374.1:0-3080 GCA_964634925.1 uncultured Vicinamibacteraceae bacterium | reverse complement strand
GCTGGCAAACTAAACACAAGAAACCAAGCGGCCACGAGCAAATTTGTCGCGCGTAGATTAAACCCGTCCTCGGTCGCCATACCGAACCACGGCGACTCCGTGACAAACCCGAGTAATGCAACCACAAGCGCTCCCAAGCCACCGGCATATCCCAAACCCCATCCGTAGCCGGACACGCGCCCGACCTCAGTAGGTTTGGCAATCGACGGCAAGAATGCATTGTAAAACACCATGGCAAGTTCAAATGCGACATTCGCGACAACAAATACACCAAGCGCCATCACAACTGCATAGGAGGAATCAGGGCGTATAAATGCGAGAACCGTTGTAGCGAAAACACACAGTAATGAACACCCAATTAGGTAGTGACGCCGATTCCCCTGATCAGCTAGCGCACCCGCAATCGGCGCCAACCCCGCGATAATCAAGGCACTCACCGTGATTCCACGTGACCAGAGAGCTGTGCCACGACCTGGATCTTCCGCAAAGTTCTCCGTGAAATACGCTGCGTATAAAAAGGTGACCACAAGTGTTGTGAATGCCGAATTTGCCCAGTCGTAGAGGCACCATGCCACAAGAGGATTCGAATAACGCCGCTGTCCCAGCGCACTTAAGCCCATAGACCTGTCATACAATACCGCCCACTGCAACGTGCCACTCTTTTATCTTATTAGACACGGCGAAACCGACCTTAATGCATCCCGTACGATCCAATGGCCACAAACACCGTTAAATCCACACGGGCGATGGCAAGTAAAACGAATGGCGGCAGCACTCCAGAATAAAAACATTGGCTGCATCATAAGTTCTGATTACGTACGGGCACGAGAAACGGCTGAGCAGATACACCGCATCACTACTGCACCCATATCACTTGACATCCGGTTGCGGGAACGACACTTTGGCAGACTCCGTGGCACGTCATGGCCGCCAAGTTGGCATCAATTCGACAGCGATGAGTTTGAGCCGCCAGGTGGCGAAAGTCAGCCGGTCTTTCGCAAACGAGTGACCATGGCGTGGAAGACTCTACAAGACAACCTGAAACAAGCTGAACGTTCTATAGCAATCGTTACGCACGGACTTGTCTGTCGAACACTCGCACAAAATCATTTAACGTGGTCTGAGCATTCAGCCCCACCAC
Source organism: uncultured Vicinamibacteraceae bacterium (assembly GCA_964634925.1). GTDB lineage: Bacteria > Acidobacteriota > Vicinamibacteria > Vicinamibacterales > UBA8438 > DTWD01. The sequence goes on along the minus strand of CAZWKO010000374.1, from coordinate 1,939 downwards.
GATTCTCTAATACTTCGATTACTGTTATCGGAGGCGCAGCACCTTGGCACGTCCTACAAGGACCGACCGATGACCACCTAAAGGAGAACTATTAACATGCCACTCTACGCACTCATTGCCCGTGACCGTCCTGGCCTCGAACACCGCAAGACGAACCGACCGGCCCATCTCGAACACATGGCCAAACTGGATGCGGCTGGCCAAATCCGTTATGGAGGACCACTCATAAACGACAGTCAAGACATGGTCGGCAGTCTAATCATCATCGAAGCTGAAAGCCTTGACGACGCAAAAGCTACCTATGCCAAAGATCCATATGTCATCCACAATGTCTTTGAGCAGTACGACGTCATCGAAACCATGCCGGTTTTCCCTCGTGGTAATTAGTGAGGCCGTCGATACATCGAGTGCGCTAACACGACGGGTCGGGACTCAGACCGATTGATCTAACGTCTCACATCTGGAAACCGTGATCTGCCTGGTTCAAGTTGCGTACCAATCGAATTGAGAGCAATCGACACCATGCGGTACCCGGCAACGGTAATCACAGCATCGATCAATTCAGAAACACTGTAATACTCAGACAGCAACGCCCATGTTGCATCGGAAAGACTGTCGTCGGCGTGTAGCTCATCGACGGCCCGAACAAGCAGTTGCCCGAGCGGGTCCCAACCGTCCGCATCAGTCCCAATCGCGATACGTCGAATTTCCTCGTCGTCCATACCCACCCGCCTCGCGACACGCACGTGCTGAGACCACTCGTACTCAGACCCGCACAACCACCCAATACGAAGAATCAGAATCTCACGTGCACGATCGGACAACGTGGAACCGGTACGGATATACGCAGACTGGACCGCCCTTGGACGAAACAGTCTCGGATGATGCGCTAAAGTCGCGTACAAATTCAAAACGGCACCACCGGCACCCTCCGGGTCAAGTAACGTTCGAACTTCGTCAGACCAATCATCTCTCGGAATGGGATCAACACGAGGCTCAGTAAGGGGCATCGGGTTCGCTGTGGCGTCAACCACAGACCGCACAGCGCTAACCGGGAAGCGATCTGGCCATCGATCGTCTGGCTGCACACCAAAGCTATTCGCCAACATAGACAACATGATGAATTCTGATCCAGTAAAAATGATGTCCAGTAATTGCTGTAGGTCATAACGCATCGACATCGACCGCCATGATTCATCGCTTAGAAACGAGTCGCGATACAGTTCGTCGGTCGCGCGCAATACGGTTGCATCCCACGGCCCCCACCCTGCATCAGGTCCCTCAGCAATCCGCCTAAAATCCTGATCTCCCAACCCCACGGTCCGTGCTTCCGCCACAAGCTCGGCCCAGAGCGCCTCCGAACGACACAACCAAGCAGCACGTAGGCCCATTAAGACCTGGTCAACCACGGTCACCATAGACCGTTGCCGAAGATAGGCGACAAGTGGTCCTATTCCATGCAATGACTGGGGATGATTCGCTAAAACTCGATGGAGATTCGTCGCGTTGTCAACCGTGATTCCAAAGCTTTCAATTCCCGTCCGCATCTCGGTGGTCCACTCGACCTCATCGATGGGAGAAACACGCACCTCAGTCGATATCGACTGTCCGTAAACACTTACGGTCAGCAACAGACAGTACGCTAGGCTGATTACTCTGAACATCATCACTAGGACCACTCTAACGGTCTTCACCAAAAAGTCTACCCCGACGACAGCAGACTGCTAAGATCAGCCACAGATGGATATCTCAACATTGTTTTCTCTTCGTGGCAAAGTCGCATTAGTGACAGGCGGGTCACGCGGGATAGGTCTCATGATCGCTGAGGGATTACTGCAGGCCGGTGCCACCGTTTATATTTCTTCCCGAAAGAAAGAAGTTTGCGACGATACTGCAAAGAAACTTTCAAGTGTCGGCACATGTATCGCTTTGCCAGCCG
>CAZWKO010000373.1:2311-3094 GCA_964634925.1 uncultured Vicinamibacteraceae bacterium | reverse complement strand
TGTTCGCTGACTATCATCGGTAAAGTCTCGCAAATCGTGCACCACGATATCCAACACACCAGATCGGACTGCCCGACCCAATACACCAAAACCTAAAATATCTTCGACGAGTGTGGGAAAAATGGTGACGATGTCAAACCGCAAATTACCCGTCCCTTCTCGATCCTTAGTTTACTCGTCGTTTAAACCCAGCAAACCAACTGGTGGATCGATGCAGATACGTTGCGCCGAAATGTTTATCGATACGCAAACCGCATCAACAAATGGGACATCAAAAATTTTATCTCTATTTACTGCGATAAGGCGCTGTACCGTAGCCGGGCCTTCTACTTTCGAGACAATTCCGACAAACTTGCCTGACCTCAAAACCACTTCACATCCGACAAGGTCATGGCTGTAGTAGGTCCCTGTCGGCAACGGACTTAGCGCAGATTCAGGTATCCGCAACTCACGGTCACGCAATTGTTCGGCCTCGGTGATGCTATCGATGTTTTCAAAGCCAATCACGGGACGACCAGCCTGAAAACGGGCTTCCGTTATTCGTCTTTCAGTAATCTCCCTGCCATCTTTCGTATAAACCAACTCCCCGACACAAAACCGAGATTCTAGAAAGTCCGTCTGTGGGTTCACCACAACATGCCCTCGACGGCCATGCGATCTTGCGATAGTTCCTATACTGACCATCCCCTGCCAGTCGTTCATTTCAACCGCACTCACTCCCGGGGCCAGGTCCATGACTGTTCACTCATCGCGTTCGTCGTCAAAATCGACAGTAACTAACTG
>CAZWKO010000373.1:0-2301 GCA_964634925.1 uncultured Vicinamibacteraceae bacterium | reverse complement strand
TCACGTTCGGCAGCTATTTCTGCAAGCACACGCACCGCCGATGCCGTGCGACCTTGTCGACCGATCATCTTGCCCAAATCACCAGGACCAGTCGTCAATGAAACCCGTATGCCATCCCGACTATCACCCTCGACTACATCCACAGATTCGGGGTGGTCCACTAGTTCTCTGGCTATCACCTCAACTACATCTCGAGCGGTACTCACGAGCCAACAGTCTCCACAACTTCTGTCTGCTCTACTTCGGCCGATTCAGTAATCGGCTGTCTCGCCAGCAAACTCCTGACCGTATCACTTAACTGTGCACCACGCCCCAGCCAATGCTCAATGCGTTCTCGTTCTACATGTAACGTCTCAGGTTGAGTCTTTGGATCGTAATACCCAAGCACCTCAAGAGCACGCCCATCACTTGCAGAATGTGAATCAATTACAACCACTCTATAAAAAGGACTTTTCTTCGCACCATGCCGCCGCAGTCGTATTGTGACCATTGTTCTCCCTTAAAATGTTGTTTCAAATATTTCTCTAACCGATAAAATCCTACCTCTACCCTCTACCGAGAGACCGTATCGACTGAATGGCCGAGGGTGTAAAACGACCCCGCTTACGCTTGCCCTTGCTTCGCGCTCCGCCAGCAACCGCCTTCAGCATTTTTCGCATCTCCCCGTACTGCTTCATCACCCGATTAACCTCTTGCACACTTGTGCCACTTCCTCGAGCCACACGTAAACGGCGACTTCCATCAATTATCTTCGGTTTTTGCCGCTCCCGGGGAGTCATTGAATCAATAATCGCCACAACGCGACCCAATTGGGCTTTGTCAATACCATCTGACGACGGTTTCAGGTTGCCCAGTCCGGGGACCATACTCATGACCTGGTCAAGTGGCCCCATTCGCTCTACCGCCATCATCTGATGTCGGAGGTCGTCGAGCGTAAAATCGTTCCGACGCAACCGGCCAACCATTTCAGTGGCTTCCTTTGGCTCAATCGCCTGCTCTGCCCGTTCCACCAGACCCAACACATCACCCATCCCAAGCATGCGAGAGACCAGCCGGTCCGCCCGAAATAGCTCAAAATCCTCAAGGCGCTCCCCCGTCGCAGAGAATAAAACAGGCACGCCAACCACCGAAACCACGGATAGCGCCGCCCCACCCCGAGCGTCACCGTCTGTTTTACTCATTACAACGCCAGTCAAACCTAGGTGAGAGTGGAATTCACCGGCACTCTTAACAGCATCTTGTCCAGTCATTGCATCCCCGACAAACAAAACGTCCGTCGGCTCCAACGCTGAATGTATTTCCTGCAGTTCGTTCATTAGTTCTTTATCAATATGCAGGCGACCAGCCGTGTCGACGAGAACTACGTCGTACCCCATTTCGAGAGCATTCGTCACAGCGCCAACTGCGCGCGACACCGGATCGTTAATGCCATCCGCAAGATGTACTCTCAGTTTTCCAGTCTCACCAAGTATCGCTAGTTGTTCAATAGCCGCAGGCCGCCGAGTATCGGTCGAGACAAGCAGGGGGTGGCAACCACTCTTTTTGAGCCATCGTCCAAGCTTGGCCGTCGTTGTTGTTTTACCTGCGCCCTGCAGCCCAACGAGCAAGACGACTTTTGGCCGTTTGTTCGACTCTGTCAAGCCTTCCTGAGGCTTGCCAAACAGGGAAATCAATTCGTCCCGGACCACTCCGATAATTTGTTGTCCAGGCGTAAGGCTTTGAAGCACATCATGTCCCACAGCACGGTCGCGTACGCGGTCAATAAAAGCTTTGGTAACTTTAAAATTGACGTCCGCTTCTAGCAAAGCAATGCGGATCTCACGCAAACCTCGCTCTACAGCTTCTGGAGTGAGTTTTACTTCTGCTCTAAAACTTCCGAGAACGGCCTGCAGTCTTGAACCAAGTGCGTCAAACATAAATCATGGGCCGATTACTTCCCGAATAGACAAAATCTCCCTAAACCACTCATAGAAATGAATTTATCCTATCCCAGTGTCTATATTTCAGTCAATGTTTTGTTACTTGAGTCCGGGGCTTTGCTTGTCTAGCGACATTCTTCGCACCGGTTCACTAAACAGACGATAATCTGTGCCCAAGCTTTTCTTTTTTAGCCCTGAGGTAGTCTTTAGAAAATTCCGAAGGCGGGACCTCAAGTGGCACCGTCTCCAAAACCGAAAGACCATACCCTTCCAACCCAACAAATTTCCGGGGATTATTAGTCAATAGCCGCATTGTGCGAATGCCGAGGTCGCCCAAAATCTGCGCCCCTATGCCGTAATCACGCTGATCAGGTTTAAATCC
>CAZWKO010000372.1:0-3100 GCA_964634925.1 uncultured Vicinamibacteraceae bacterium | reverse complement strand
TGTCAGCGACCTTACCGAAGCGACAGACAGGATTTTTGCAGAATAATCTGTGAAAGTGGCATCACTTGCCGCGAGGCCTCCAATTGCTCCTTGGCCAGGTATTTCGCTGAAACTGACCGATTTGTTAAATACTTCTGCCAGTTTCTCAGCAATAGATCCATCTCCCACAGCCACACCTTGGGAAACATCGACAGTTAATCCACCGGTATCGACGATCATGAAGTCGTCACCGTTGTTATCTCTAATTTTTAACTTGAATCTGGTGTCATTTGTTTCGTCTATTACTGCTTCTGCGGTGATATTAGCCCCTATCAGAGTTACATTCGCGTTGATCGCCGATACAACGGCTTGCAGCGTATCCGTTGTTGCGTAGGTAACGCTCGCAGTTGTAGTGTTATCGATCGTAAATTGTAGCGTCCCACCTGCAGTCAATGCAGGGGTGGTGGCATTAAATTGGGCGGTCTTGCTATTAAAGGCCTGGGACTGGAACGTGTTTGACTGCAACGAACCTCTAGATATGAAATTGTTATTTTGCTGGATATCTTCTCGAATTTTCAGTCTGTTGCTTAGGCCACGCGTATCTGTTCTAATATTTGTGTCAGCTAGGAACGTTCCACCTCCGGTCTCCACGATTGCAAATTCATCCCCTTCAGCATCTGCTAACTCAAGTCGAAATGTTGCGCCATCAGCGACGATTGATGCCGTCACACTTTCGTTGCTTAAAGTGGGGTCGGTCGTATCATTTATCTTTTCTGCCAGCGTTGTCAGAGTATCGGAGGCGGTATAGGCGATCGTCTTAGTCCAAGCAGCGCCGTCATTTCCTGTAAAGTGCAATGTTCCTGCTGTTGTGATGGCATCCGTAGTACTACTTGCAAAGGTGTCGCTACGATATCTGGAGAAGTCCTCGGCAGAATCAATCAAACGATTTAAGCCAAAGAAATCCGAGAACCCCTTGTTGAGGTCGCCAGCCGCGCTCACTGAACTGGTTAATTCATTGATGGCCAACCGGAAATTGTTGCTTGTATTGAGCGCTAATCGACCGGAAGTATTTATCGATGCGGTCAAATTCGTCATCGTTGAAAGGCCGGTTACGAGGTCTCCTACAGTCCGGACTTTCGGCGTGAGGTCGGTCAGGAGGGAGCCTCCGCCTGTCTCGGTGATGTTAAAAGTCTGGTTGTCCGTGTCGGTAATTTTTAGCCTATTTAAGCCCGTGCCGTCTGTCGTCACTACTGATGCGACTATATTTTGACCGCCTGTTACGGCGTTGATTTTGGTTACTAAACTATTTAACGAATCAGTGTTGGCGTAATTTACCGTTAAAGCAAAAGCTCCCGCATCATTAGAGAACGTTAATTGTCCGGCAGTAGTGATGGCATCGGCCCCGGCATTGGCAAAAATCGAACTTTCATACGTTGTAAAACCCTCAGGTGAGGAAAGATCTACAATTTTATCCTCTTGCAGGGTGCCGCTATCGTTCACGATGCCAATCCTAAATTGGCCCGTTCCTTCAAACCTTGTGCCAGTTTGGACATACCTATCTCCGGTGAAGCCAAATACAGCCGGTGCGCCAGCACCCTTATTGTGGACAGCGTTAATCTCAACTTTGAGTTTCTCAGCTAATTCATCCAACTGCGACTGAAGCATAGGTAACTCAAAATCGCGAACATCGACCAAACCTTTAAGGCGACCAGAAGCTATGCCCCTCGTTATATCGGTATTTGGGGCTTCTTCTCCCACAAAAATACCAGGTATCCCGCCGACAGGGTGGCCAGAAACACCCGGTCCTATATAGTTGGTTGCCGTCTTAGGAGTATACTCAGATCTTGAGGCTACGAGGCTGGGTGAGGCGTATGAGATATTCAGCGCGGAACCAGCATTAACGACAGTTTGTCCGTTTCCTGCAAAAACATTGACTGCGCCGGTACCAGTATCAAAGTACTTTATGTCAACGATTTCGGCCAAAGAGTTAAGATTTCGATCCCGTTGATCTTTGAGTTCAGAAGAGTCAAGATTTGAGTTTTCAAATTGAACGACCTGTCCATTGATGTTGGCTATTGTATCTACCAGCAAGTTGAACTCTGTGACTGTCGTGGCAATGTCGTTGTTAGCTGTGTTTCTGAGACGTTGAACTTCATCGGATAACGATTCCAAATTACGGAGTACGTTTGCACCAGTGTCCACGGCTAAAAATTGAGCCGCTTCCACTTCAGGTGATACCGCTAGGGCATCGAATTGAGAAGCGAGCTCTGCAATTTGGTGGGTGATCGAACTGTTGTCTTCAGGTCGTCCAAAAAATTGATTAATTTGAGAAAGAAAGGTGTCCTGCTGCTCAAGTTTTTTGTTTTTCGAGGTTTCATTCCGCAACAGGTTTAAAATACCTTCATCGACACTACGCCTGACTTCACCTACCTCGACGCCGAACCCCTTGCCGCCGATGACTAGCGAACTAGGGGCAACTTGTTTACGGGAGTATCCCTCGGTATTCGCATTGGCAATATTGTTAGAGATTGTCTGAAGAGCAGCCTGGCTCGTCTGCAATCCACTTAATGCATCTTTAAGGGTTAATTCGAGTGACACGAACTAGCTTCCTTTATACAGGGCCTCTCTAAGTATTAGATCTCATCGTTAACACCGACAGATAGGACTGGCGTGAATGCATCCCTAATAGTGTTTTTTACGCTACCGGAATTACCGTATGCTTTTGTGGCAACTCCATTATCGCGCACAGCCTCCTGAATGACTGTGAACACACGTTTAGTCGCTTCAACCTTGGCTAATAACCTATTACAATTTTCTTCTGTCAGTGTTTGGAACCCCTCAATAGTTTCGGTTAATCGTTTGAGCATCGAGGGATCGGCCTCTTGTTTCACGTTATCAATTTCAAAACCCTGTATGTAGATTTCGTAGTGCGCCGTAAGCGCTTTTTTTTCTTCTAAAAGCTGTTTTAATTCTGATTTATTCCCCGGTTTTAGAAGTAGCTCATTTTCTTTCTGAATCAATTTGCTCAAGCGGGCGATAGTATCGAGCAGCATTTTGATTTTGTCATTTGTGGCCATTACTGAACCTCCTGTAACTTGAGGATTGCGCGTTGGATTGAATC
>CAZWKO010000371.1:0-3107 GCA_964634925.1 uncultured Vicinamibacteraceae bacterium | reverse complement strand
GATGGCTGAAGAACAGGACCATCATCCGGATATCTATCTGACATGGGGCCAAGTCAAGATCACAATATGGACGCACAAGATTGATGGATTAACAGAGAGCGACTTTGTTTTTGCGGCGAAGTGCGACGCATTGCGATGAATCGGACGGTCAGTCAGTATTGTCCCAACCCACGTCGTCGCCCACGGTGATTTCACCACCTTCAATGATCTCTGCGAAGGCGCCCCCTCCCCAGTGCGCATCAAGCGCATTTTGGAGTCCAGGACTCGCTTCGTCCATACGTTCACATGGCCGTGTTTCACCACGGATACGAAGGCGACAGTTGCCAAGTAAGAGTATTTTGGTGCGGGTATTTTCAAGATCGATGCCCGTTACTAAAACATTCGCACGACGCAGGATAGGCTCGACACGAATTCCCATTGACTGAGTTACGAGGTCCCATCGTTCACGAGTGATTAGAGTGACTTGTCTGCGGCCACCTTGGTCGGCGCTATCAAGCAGACCCTGTCCGGCAACCAGCGTGCCATGTGTGACGGGATCCATCGGGCCTCGGTGAAACCGCTTGACCCAGATTTGTTCTATTTTTCCCATAAAGATTCGTGTGTAACCGCCAAGATATTACGAGTTCTTAACCTGGTCGCAAAGGAGTTCACGCGATGTGGCGATGAGAACGCCTTTAAAACCAGATTAGCTAGTGTAAGATCAAGGGTTGATGAGTGTGCAGAGTTCCGAAATACAGAACAAGGTTGATACGTCTACCGTGGCACTTGATACGTGGGTGCGAGAAGTAGTCGATTGGCATTTCGATCCATCAACCGGATGCCCCTTCTGGCTTGAGTGGGCGAAGAAAGCCGGATGGGATCCTCGCAAAGAGGTGCAGTGTCTCGGTGATTTACAGAAATTCGGTCACTTTGAAGATGAATGGCTTCGCGGAGGCCCTGTCCGCCGATGGGTTCCGCAGGCGTATAGCGACCGTCCGGTGTATGTATTTGAGACAGGTGGAACGACCGGAATACCCAAGAGTCGCGTTGCCATCGATGATTTTCGTACTGACTACGAACTGTTCTCTGATTCATTGCCGGAGGAGTGTTTTCCGAAAAGTTCGAATTGGTTGATGCTGGGGCCTAGCGGTCCGCGCCGATTACGTTTGGCTGTCGAGCATCTTGCACATCATCGCGGCGGTATTTGTTTTTGTGTTGACCTCGACCCAAGGTGGGTTATTAAGTTGATCAAGAAAGGTTGGATGGACCACCTGAAGGCCTATCAAGAGCATGTTATCGACCAGGCAGTCACGATTTTGTCAGCGGGACATGACATCAAGTGTATGTTTTCAACGCCAAAGCTTCTTGAGGCATTAGCGAATCGCCTAGAGGCGGAGGGGTCCAGCATCAAGGATGCTGGTATTACTGGAATTTTTGCTGGTGGTACGGAGTTTACTCCTCAGTGGAATCGTTTTGCGAACGAAGAACTCCTTGATGGTGTGTACATGACCCCGACGTACGGAAACACGTTGATGGGGTTAGCGGCGAGTCCACCGAGTGGCGCAGCAGAAGGTTATAAAATTACGTATTATGCGCCTCAGCCCCGAGCAGTTTTGCAGGTGGTCGATCCTGATAACACAGACCAGGTCGTGGACTATGGCGATACTGGTCGTGTCATGTTAACAACGTTAACGAAAGAGTTTTTTGTACCACGCTTTCTTGAAAGAGATGAAGGCGAGCGCGAGCAGCCGTGTGATTTGTATCCGTGGGATGGTGTAAGTGGTGTCAGGCCCTTTAGTGCCCTTTCGTCATCTACGACCGTTGGTGTTTACTAGAATAATCAAGAAGGAAATTTTTTGTAAGGAGTAAGTATTAACGATGACAATCAAATTCATGAGCCTGAGCCGATCCCTCTTTCTCGCTATAGTTGTCGTGCCGGCGGTGGCTTTCGTGGGTTGTGGCGGTGGTAGTGAAAGTAGTATGGAGTCTGCCCCTATGGAGTCGAGCGCACCTGCTCCGGCCCCTGCTCCAGCAAGTGGTGGTACTCCGCGTGTCTTTTTTGTCGCTCCGGAAGATGGCGGTGAGTTCTCAAGTGACTTTGACCTCGAAATGGAGTTTGGGGCAGAGAATTTCGAAATTTCACCGATCCCAGAAGGTTTTGATGCCGAAACCGATACACCGCGTCCCGATGTCGGCCATTTCCATGTGGGTATCGATACCGGAGGGTGTTTACCAGTAGGTACGGTAATTCCGCAGGGAGAAGGCTGGGTGCATTTTGGTGATGGATCGAACACCTTCACCATGCAGTCGGAGCCTGCAGAATACGAGTTGACATTGCAGATTGGTGATGACGCACATCGAACCCAAGAGGGTCTGTGCGAAACCATTTCAGTCACCATTGCTGACGGTATCTAAGGAGAGAGGTCGCTGTGATCCATTTCCCTGTTTTGCGGTGGGGTGAACCGTACCAAAGTCTTGAAGTAGACAAAGTTGTTCACTTTGATACAGGTGAACCAGTTGCCGAAGTCAGTCAGGCTAATCCAGGCATTGTGCAGCGTGACCTTCGCAAGGCAGAACGTGCTCGCGATGTGCTGCGAGAGTTTTCCCCTGCTGATCTGATTGGTATGGTGAAGAAAGGGGCCGAACTGTTTTCATCGGCTGACCTTCCTCTTGGTGAAAGCACGCAATCGCCGGATGAGTTTGTGCGACAGCAATCAGCGACAACAGGGCTTCCTGAGCATATGTGTCGAATGAACATGGAAAAGCTCAGGTATGTCCTTGATCATATTGACGACATTCTGATTTCCCTTACTCGTCGGCTCGATCCGGGGATTCTTGCGCGTGGTTATGGTGAAGAAGATGGTGTTATGCGCAGTTATCAAGCGACGACATCAGTGTTGGGTATGGTGCTGCCATCGAATTCACCTGGCGTGCATAGTTTGTGGCTGCCAATTATTCCGTTGCAGGTTGGCTTGGTATTGAAGCCTGGCCCGCAAGAACCATGGACCCCTTGGCGCATGACGCAAGCGTTTTTTGCGGCTGGAGTGCCGCGTGAGGCGATTGCGCTCTACCCTGGGTTGGGAGAGGTCGGAGCCGCTGTCCTTAATAACTGTCCACGGAGTTTGATT
>CAZWKO010000370.1:0-3113 GCA_964634925.1 uncultured Vicinamibacteraceae bacterium | reverse complement strand
ACCTCATGGTGGTCGGCATGACGACGGTGTTCAGTTTCCTCGCCCTCCTCGTCATTGTGATGCAGGTGTCGGCGCGGTTCTTCGAACGGTTCGGCGATCAATGGCCAGACGCTGCCGAGGCCACCGGAGGGCCCGACTCGACCCCGGGCACGCAGAACGAAGAAATTGCCGTTATCCTCGCCGCGATTACTGCGCACCGGGGGCGTAAGAGGTAGGCCATGGCCCGACGTCAAATTTCGGTAATGGACACCTCATTTCGGGACGGCTTTCAATCGGTCTACGGCGCCCGCGTCTTCACGGCTGACTTTTTGCCGGCGGTTGAAGCGGCCCGGCATGCGGGGTTTACTCATTTCGAAGCAGGGGGCGGGGCTCGCTATCAAAGCCTGTACCTGTACTGCAACGAAGACGCCTTCGACATGATGGATGCGTTCCGGGCCACGGTGGGTAAGGATGCCAACCTCCAGACCCTCGCGCGTGGCGTGAACGTCGTCGGGCTCGACAGTCAGCCTTCGGACATCATCGCGCTCCACGCGAAGATGTTCAAGAAGCACGGGATCACCACGATCCGGAACTTCGACGCCATGAACGACCTGCGGAACCTGGCGTACTCCGGACATTGCATCGCCGAGGCCGGGCTGAATCACGAAGTGACCGTGTCGCTCATGGAACTTCCGCCAGACGCGAACAGCGAGGGCGCGCATACACCTGAGTTCTACACGAGCATTCTCCGATCGATCCTTGACGCTAACGTGCCCTTCACATCCGTCTGTTACAAGGATGCGAGCGGGACGTCCGTGCCGAGCAAGGTTTACGAGTCGATCAAGCAGGCGCGGAAGCTCCTCGGCCCAGACGTTCATCTCCGCCTGCACACCCACGAAACGGCCGGCGTGAGCATCATGCAATACAAGGCGGCGCTCGATGCAGGCGCCGACGGGATCGACCTCTGTATGGCCCCGGTTTCCGGCGGCACGTCACAGCCTGACGCTGTCGCGATGTGGCACGCCCTGCGCGGCACCGACTACGACCTCGGGCTTGACGTCGCGAAGGTGCTAGAGGCATCCGAGATCTTCAAGGAGTGCATGAGTGATTATCTGCTGCCCCTCGAATCACGGCTGGTTGATCCCTGGATTCCCTACTCACCAATGCCAGGCGGGGCACTCACTACCAACACACAGATGATGCGCGACAACAATCTGCTGGACCGCTACCCGGACGTGATCAAAGCGATGAGCGAGGTCGTCCGCCGAGGCGGCTTCGGAACCTCCGTCACACCAGTGAGCCAGTTCTATTTTCAGCAGGCATTCAATAACGTCATCTTCGGTCCCTGGAAGCGGATTGCCGACGGCTACGGGAAGATGGTACTTGGTTACTTCGGCAAACCTCCGGTGCCAGCCGATGCCGAGGTAGTCGCCATCGCTCAAGAACAGCTCGGGCTCACCCCCACGGAAGAGGATCCCCGGCTGCTCAACGACGCCGACCCCACGAAGGGCGTCGAGGCGGCGAGGGCGCGTTTGGTCGCCGCACACCTGCCGGTGACCGACGAGAACCTCTTTATCGCCGCCAGCTTGCTCGACAAGGGCATTGCATTTCTCAAAGGCAACGGCGAGGTCTCTGTCCGCAAGAACCTCTCTGATTCCACCGAGACATCCACGTCAGTCGAGTCGAACAGCTACGCGGTGACCGTGGACGACCGGACATACAACGTGGTCCTCGACGGTGGCAAGGCCACGATCAATGGCCATGATTTCGCGGTCTCCGTCGCCAAGACCAATGAACCCAGCGCAAAACAAACGGCCCCGACGCCGTCCGTAGCGACCACCAATGTCCGGGCCGAGCTACCGGGCAAAGTGGTTCGGGTATCCGTAAAGGAAGGTGACACGGTCGATGCCGGCGATACACTCCTGGTTCTCGAAGCGCTGAAGATGGAAATCGAAGTGAAATCGCCGGTCGGGGGTACCGTCGCCCAACTCGCAGTCGCCGCCGATACGTCGGTCGCCGCTGGCGACCTCTTGGTGGCGGTCGGATAATAGTGGAAAGTCTCGACCAGCTCATCAACGCTACCGGAGCCGCCAACCTGACGCTCGGCCACCTGGTCATGGTCGGCGTATGCCTAACGCTGATCTACCTCGCAATTAAAAAAGGCTTCGAGCCACTGTTACTCATCCCAATCGGATTTGGAGGTCTGCTCGCTAACGTGCCGGTGGCTGGAATTTCAGACCCCGACGGCTTTCTCGGCATCGTGTACAACCTCGGCGTCTCCAACGGATTATTTCCATTGCTGATCTTTATGGGAGTCGGAGCCATGACCGACTTCGGCCCTCTGCTGGCCAATCCAAAAACCGCGTTGTTGGGGGCAGCGGCCCAATTCGGTATCTTTGGCACGCTCACCGGAGCGTTACTGCTCTCGGAATATGTGCCAGGAATCTCGTTCTCGGTGCAGGACGCAGCCGCCATCGGGATCATCGGCGGCGCCGATGGCCCAACGGCCATCTTTCTGGCATCCAGACTCTCAGAACACCTCCTCGGTCCGATCGCGGTGGCGGCCTACTCGTACATGGCGCTCGTGCCCCTCATCCAACCGCCGATCATGCGCGCCCTCACCACAGAAGCCGAGCGCCGGATCGACATGAAGCAACTCCGCCCCGTGCGGCGTATCGAGAAGATCGTCTTCCCGCTAGTCGTGTTGGGGCTGTGTCTGCTGTTACTGCCTGATGCGACGCCCCTGATCGGAGCGCTGATGTTCGGCAATCTCATTAACGAGTCCGGGGTCGTCGACCGACTCGCGAGCACGGCCAAGAATGAGTTAATCAACATCGTCACGATCCTGTTAGGTTTGGCTGTCGGCAGTAGGCTCGGTGCAGAAGTTTTTCTGCAAATTGAAACGCTCGGCATCCTCGCACTCGGGTTGGTGGCGTTCTGTCTTGGCACCGCCGCCGGCGTCCTGTTGGCCAAGCTACTGAATAGGATCACCAGCGAACCCATGAATCCGCTGATCGGCGCGGCAGGCGTCTCTGCGGTTCCCATGGCCGCGCGTGTGGTGAACCGGGTGGGCCAGGAATACAACCCCACCAACTATCTGTTGATGCACGCTATGGGACCGAACGTCGCGGGTG
>CAZWKO010000369.1:0-3120 GCA_964634925.1 uncultured Vicinamibacteraceae bacterium | reverse complement strand
TCGTCCAGTGACCCGAATTATGGGGACGCGGCGCCATCTCGTTAACCGCAACGGTTCCATCGCTCATTACAAACATCTCTACAGCCAACACGCCGACTACACCCAAATGACGTGCTAAGCTCTCTCCAATATTCACAGCACTCTTTTTTGTCTGCTCCGAAATAACGGCAGGCGCCATGGTTTTATGTAAAACATAGTTGGAGTGCTCGTTTTCCACCGGATCATAACAGCAAATTTCACCCCTACGAGACCCAACCACGATAACGGAAATTTCCTTTTCGTAATCAACCCATCCCTCAAGTACGCCAGGCCCGCCACCTATACTTTCCACGGCCTGAGTTAGGTTATCTCCAACTTTAATCTTTATCTGATTCTTGCCGTCATAGCCAAACCTTGTGCTTTTAAGAAGACCGTGTCCTCCTAGGCAATTTAGCGCCTTTTCCAGCGACATAACATCATAAACCGGCCAATAAGGAGCCGTTGGTATCCCCAATCGCTTACAAAAATCTTTTTCGGCCACCCTATCCTGCGCCACCTCTAATATTTCTGGTTTCGGGAAAATGGGAACTAAATCTTCGATCTTCCGCAGACTTTCTACAGGAATATTTTCAAACTCAAAGGTTGCAACATCTATTTCCTTTGCAAACTTACGCAACTGATTTTCGGACGTATATGGTGCCACCGTACAGATATTACTAACCTGACTAGCCGGTGAATTTGACTCGTCGGTATAGATATGCACTCGATAACCGAGGCGAGCCGCAGCAATGGCCGACATTCTTCCCAACTGACCCCCACCAAATATCCCAACGGTAGAACCCGGTGGTAGTACGAGATCGTTTTGGGGAGACACGGCGATACCGTATTTTCTCTATTTCTGTGACGGAGTTTCGGGAACTGATTCCGTCTGCTCCTTGCGAAAGGATTGAAGCGCCTGCTCTACCTCTGGATCCATTAACCCTACGATGCTTGCTGCTAAAAGCGCCGCATTAACCGCCCCGGGTTGCCCAATGGCCATGGTCCCAACAGGCACCCCCCCAGGCATCTGTACTATTGACAGCAAACTGTCCATCCCTTTTAAACTCCGACTTTCTATGGGGACACCAAGCACCGGCAAGGTTGTCAGCGAAGCAACCATTCCAGGAAGATGTGCCGCCCCCCCAGCTGCTGCTATAATGGCCTTGATCCCTCTGCCCCGTGCACCCTCGGCATAAGCAAACAGCCTCTTTGGGGTCCGGTGAGCTGAAACTACCCGAACCTCGTGAGACACACCCAGGGATGTTAGGATTTCTGCTGAGCGAAACATGGTATCCCAATCAGATTGGCTTCCCATGATTACCCCAATCTGCGGGACCGGGTCCTTCATAAAACTTCCTCCCCAAAAATGTCTGTCGCTCAACGAATTATGATTATACCAAAGTCATGTAGCAAGAGATTCAAATGTCAATCAAACCCGTGCATACCCTAACCACTTTCCCACTTGATGCCATTAATATAACCTGTAAATAAATAGTCCCTGTTAATCTCAATCGGCAAGAACTTGACCAGTATAACCCAGACAGATCTATCTGCCCCACAATTTTGGGATTTTTCTTTGGAGTACTACAAATACTCGGATAGTGCCGAGTTAATGCTAGAGTTACAGAACAACCATGACCTTGATGTGAATCTTATACTGTTTTCCTTATGGACTGGCAGTATCCGTGGGTCCAGGTTGGAAGAAACACACTTTCATATTTTGGATAATGCTGTCGAAGGTTGGCGCACGAATATTACTCAGCCACTCCGCAATATTCGTCAATCCTGTAAACACTTAGGAAACCTTGACGCTACCACTAGAAATTCCTTCGCAAAAATGGCCGCCGACATCGAAATTCGTTCGGAATGCGCATGCCAGGCTATCCTAGTCAAACAATTTTCTAATTTGGAAAACGTAAAAATCATTTCAAATACTAACATTGCTGCTTCTAAAAACCTGAATACTTATTTTGCCTACTCAGGGACAATAAAAACAGGCGAAATATTAAATGTTCAAAAAAGATTAGTTGAATTAACTAGGGAATACTTATCCTAACACGCTGTCTATTCACTCCGACGTCCCTAGTTTTTCCTCTTACCAATATTTTCCCCCCACCTAACCACTTTGCCAGACTCAATATTAAAGAGATCAAGCACCCTACCAACGGTATGGTCTATCATGTCGTTTAAGTCCCTCGGACGAGCATAAAAAGCTGGTACAGGAGGAGCTATAACTGCCCCCAAATCAGACAAGGTTTTGAGATTTCTTAGATGAATAGAATGCAGTGGTGTTTCCCTCACCATCAAGACCAGCCGCCTCTTCTCCTTAATTACTACATCAGCTGCTCGAGTTAAGAGGTTGCTAGTTGTACCTGATGCAAGCTCTGCTACGGTTCTCATGGAGCATGGTGCAATAACCATCCCCAACGTGGGATATGAACCACTTGCGGGGGCACCTCCGACGTCGTCGATTTTATACCAATTAGATGCTAGGGCCCTAACTGCGGACACCTTCCAATCGGTTTCATGAGCAAGGGTTACCTCGGCAGACTGCGTCATAACCAGATGGGTTTCAACCTTCAACTCTCTAAGTAGTTGCATCAGATGAATACCATAAATAGTGCCCGAAGCTCCTGTCATTCCTATGATCAGGCGGTTAGCCATTGTTACGATCCACCATCCGCGCGATAGTGTCAGTTGTACTATAACCCGGTTCGAGCTCAATAAGTACGACTCGCCCGCCGGTACCCTCGACTAAATCGGCACCTACGACATCTTGGCGTTTATAATCTGCGCCTTTTATAAGTACATCGGGTATTAGTTTTCCTATTAGTGACTCCGGAGTATCTTCGCCAAAGGTTACAACTAAATCTACATGAGGAAGAGACGCAAGGATGTAGGCGCGTGCGGCTTCAGTCTGGACAGGCCTATCCTCCCCCTTCAATCGTCTAACCGAGTCATCGCTGTTCAATCCTACAATAAGATAGTCACAGGATGACCGGGCCTGGCGTAGCATGGACACATGTCCGGGGTGAAGGATATCAAAACACCCATTTTTAAACCCCACACCCTTCCCGTTTTTACGCCAACCATCTGCAATCT
>CAZWKO010000368.1:0-3144 GCA_964634925.1 uncultured Vicinamibacteraceae bacterium | reverse complement strand
GCGCGACGGTGGCGACTTGGGATGTAAAGTGATATTCAAACAGTGCCTTGTCATGTGCGTTAGATAAAAGGTCTTGGTAGGTGCGCACGGTCGAGAGTTGACCGTCATTGGCTTGTATGTTTGGTCCTGATGGGACTCTCGGTTTATCTGGTGGCGCACCGCGGGCTGACATACGGAAACGGCAAAGTACCCCGCTGGAGTCGCCGAGCCATTCGCAGGGGTTACCCCACGTCGCGTTCAGAGAGGCACTGGTAAGGGGGCGCGGTTGTCCGGTCGACAAGTCAACGGCCCACAGTTCAATTCCCGTGTCGCGAATGACGGCATAAGAAAGGTGCGTTCCGTCTGGTGAAAATCTTGGCCACCCTAAACTAGTTCCACGTGGGGCAAGAATTCTTGTTTGAGGACTGAGGGCAAACTGCGTGTCGTTGTTTTCCCGAATCGGTTGAAGGTCTATTGCCTGAATAGCTGGAGCGTTCCACGGGCCGCTATTCCGAGGATCGATCCGATACCCTGCGAGGCGGTGCATCGGTCTGGCCCGCCATTGAATTGGTGGTGCACCGCGCCGTTCAATGAAAGCGACCGTTTCCCGATTGGGACTCACAATGGCCCCCGGTGGTGGCGGAGCATCAACGATCTCGACAATTTCTTGAGGTGGAACTAAATAATTGGATGAGTCAGGAGTGTCTTCCTGAGTAAACACCACGCTGCTTACTGCAAGTCCGAGAACGGTCAAAATTGTTCGTACACGCGGCATAGTTCCCCTGAGCGACTCCATTTGCTGGCTTACATTCAAGGTTAAAGACTTAAGAAAATCTTACCACCGAGCCACTATAAAAAATCGATCGAGTGCACGAAGTCTGTCAGCATATGCTCTGAGCCATGTTTTCTTCTCGAATACCAATCCATCAGGTGGAGAACCAGCTGACACAGCTACGAAAACAACTCGAGGGTGACGGAGTTGACATCATCGATCTGGCGGAATCGAATCCCACTCGGGTCGGGTTTGATTATTCGCCGGAGCTATTAAAAGATTTTTCCGATCCTCGGAATCTTGAGTACACCCCTTCGGCTGTTGGGCTGATGGCAGCACGTACCGCTGTTGCTGAGTATTTATCGTGTAACGAGAGACGGGTTGATCCTGAGCGGGTTGTGTTATGCGCGACTACCAGTGAGGCGTACAGTAGCTTGTTCAAGCTACTGTGCAACCCTGGTGACCGTGTGCTGGTACCCGAACCGAGCTATCCGCTTCTTGAGCATTTGGCGCGCTTGGATGGTGTTGAGCCTGTTCCGTACCGGTTGGTATTTCGTGGTCGATGGGAGATAGACACCGTCTCGTTGTCAGCGACGGCGGAGAATGATGTGTGTGCGGTGATTGCAGTTAGCCCAAATAATCCGACGGGATCCTATTTGTCGTCTGCGGATCATCAAGCGTTACTGCAAGTCTGTCGTCGTCACCGTTGCGCACTGATTGTGGACGAAGTTTTCAGTAACTACCCGATTAACCCTACGGTTCCAGTAGCCAGTGTGTTAGATCACTCTTCTGACGTATTGACATTTTGTCTTGGCGGTTTATCCAAGGCCATAGGTTTGCCCCAGGCAAAACTCAGTTGGTTTGTTGTGGATGGTATCGACAGCGATGTTGAATCTGCATTGCAGGCAGTTGGTTTTGTCATGGATACATATCTTTCTGTTTCGACGCCGGTTCAGTTGTCTATGCCGGATCTTTTAGTGTCTGGAGAGGCTTTAACAGCTCAGATTCAACAGCGCGTTAGTGGAAATTTTTGCAGTCTTGAGCGTCTGGCTAAACGGTTTTCTTCGGTGAGTGTCTTTCCAGTCGAAGGCGGTTGGTATGCCGTTGTGCAGGTTCCGGAACTCTCCAGTGAAGAGGAACTGGCGCTTCGGCTACTCAAAGAGGCGTATGTTCACGTGCATCCGGGATATTTTTTTGATTTTTCGAACGGGGTATTTTTGGTGGTGAGTCTACTTCCACCGACCGATCGATTCTCTTACGCAATGGAAAAAGTCTTCACGGTTGCGACTAATATGGACTAGGGCTCTAGACGGTGCAGAACACTCAACCAATTATCAAAGACCTCGTACTGCTTGGTGGTGGGCACAGCCACGTTATTGTTCTGCGTAAATTTGGCATGAACCCGATGCCTGGTGTGCGTATTACGCTCGTGACTCGAGACCTTCACGCACCATATTCAGGCATGTTACCTGGTGTGATTGCCGGGCATTATTCGTTCGACGATGCGCACATTGACCTCGCACCACTATGCCGGTTTGCAGGGGCGCGGATGTATCACACCGAAGCAGTTGGATTGGATCTTTCGAAGAGGGCAGTCGTGTGTCGTGGGCGTCCTCCTGTGCCTTATGACCTGTTATCGATTGATATTGGGATAGCACCGGACCGTAGTGTCCTTGGCGCTTCTGAACATGCTGTTCCGGTAAAGCCTATTGCTGGATTAGTCTCCCGGTGGAAAGCGCTTGAAAAGCGGATACGAGAGAGCGTAGGCCCATTACGTATTGCGGTGGTGGGTGCCGGTGCGGCCGGCGTGGAACTCACCTTGTCAATGCATCGTGCCGTAATGAAGACCGGAACAACAATCAGTCAGCCAGAGTTTCATTTGTTTGGAGCGGCACCAACTGTGCTAGCCACGCATAGTCGTGGTGCGCAGCGACGATTTACACGGGTACTAAATGAGCGAGGCGTTTACCTGCATTTAGGACAGCGCGTGTCAAAGGTGGTGACTGATCGCATTGAACTTGATGATGGCACTAACTTTCCGGTCGATGAAATTGTGTGGGCGACGGAGGCAGCGCCACAACGGTGGGTAGGGGGCAGTGGACTTGCCGTTGATGATCACGGATTCCTCATTGTGCAACCAACGTTGCAGTCGATTTCTCATGAGGACGTATTCGCCGCGGGCGATGTTGCATCGGTAGTTGGTTATCCCCGTGAGAAGGCCGGAGTGTTCGCTGTCCGGCAGGGACCACCGCTTGCGCAGAATTTAAGGCGAGTCCTTGCGGGCAAAAACGCGAGACCGTTCGCGCCACAGCGCCACTTTTTGAGTCTTGTTAGCACGGGCGATCAATATGCCATTGCATCACGCGGGAGATTGTCGTTTGAAGGCTCGTGGG
>CAZWKO010000367.1:0-3146 GCA_964634925.1 uncultured Vicinamibacteraceae bacterium | reverse complement strand
CTTCGGACGCGAGATCCGGGAATTGCAACGGATTGAGGGTCAGCCCGGCGCCGAAGCACGCCTCACCATTGATTTCGAGTTGCAACGCTTTGCTGCTCAGCGCTTGGGAGACAACGCCGCGTCGGCGGTGGTGATGGATATTTATTCCGGTGAAATCCTGGCCATGGCCTCGACGCCGAGCTTCGATTCCAACGCGTTCAAGCGCGGCTTCACGCGGGCCGAATGGCAAAACCTCATTTCCAATCCCCGGGCACCGCTGAACAACAAGGCGGTAGTCGGCCAATATGCGCCCGGTTCTACTTTCAAAATGATCGTCGCCCTAGCGGCCCTGGAAAAAGGCATAATCACGCCGAAATCTAGGGTGTTCTGCACCGGCGAGATGGAACTTGGCGATTCTACCTTCCACTGCTGGAAACGAACCGGCCACGGCTCGATGAATTTGGTGTCCGGCATCACGCAGAGCTGCGATTTGTATTTCTACGAGGTGGCGCGGCGTACCGGTATCGACCGCATTTCGGCCATGGCTCGCCGCTTTGGACTCGGCACGCGCCTCGGAATTGAGCTGCCCGGCGAAAAAAGCGGCCTGATGCCTAGCCGCAAATGGAAAAAGCGCACCAAAGGCGTTTCCTGGCAGCAAGGTGAAACCGTGCTAGCGGGTATCGGTCAGGGGTTCCTACTGGTCACCCCGTTGCAGCTCGCTGTGATGATTTCGCGCCTAGCCAATGGCGGGCGGGCGGTGGAACCCTCGCTGCTGGGCCAATTGGTGCCGTTCGGGGTGCCGGAACCGACACCCGACAAACCGGAAGAATTTCCCGAGATTGACGTCAACAAAAGCCATCTCCGTCTAATCCAACGGGCGATGGCGCGGGTCACCAATTCGCCCCGCGGCACCGCCTTCAAGGCGCGCATCGAAACCCCGGAATACCGCATAGCCGGCAAGACCGGTACCGTGCAGGTGCGGCGCATCTCGAAGAACGAGCGCGAGCAGGGGGTGCGCAAAAACAGCGAATTGGAATGGCACGAACGGGACCACGCCTTGTTTGTAGGTTACGGTCCGGTGCACGCGCCGCGCTATGCGGTAGCGGTGGTGGTCGAGCATGGCGGTGGTGGTTCCAGTACCGCGGCCCCCATCGCGCGCGATATTCTCCTGGAAGCGCAGCGACGCGATCCCTCGCGGGGGAGTGCCGCCGCGATAAGCCCCCGGACTAAAACTAATCCTGCAGCCGGTCCCGCGGCCAGTTCCGGGGAAGGCTAGGGCGCGCATCATGGGTCTGGGTCCCGAACGCGGCCGCCACATCTCTATTGGCGCCAAGCTATGGCAGGTCAACTGGTTGTTTGTGATGTTGGTGGTGTTAATTGCCGGTATCGGATTCGCTATGCTCTACTCGGCTGCCGGCGGCCATTTCGACCCCTGGGCGTCGCGCCAAATCATGCGTTTTGGCATCGGTATTGTGGCAATGATTATCTTTGCCCTGGTCGACATTCGAGTCTGGCTGCGTTACGCCTATTTCATATATTTCGGTTCCATACTCCTCCTGTCCGCGGTGGAGGTGACGGGTAGCGTCGGTATGGGGGCCCAGCGCTGGATAAATCTTGGCTTCATCAACGTGCAGCCGTCGGAGCTTGTGAAGATGACCCTGATCCTAGCGCTCGCCCGTTATTTCTATGCCAGCCGTGTCGAGGATGTGGAGCGCCTAAGTTACCTTCTGGCACCGGCGGCAATGCTCGCCCTGCCGGTATTCTTGGTGCTACGCCAGCCGGATCTTGGCACGGCGCTTTTAATATTGGTCACTGGCATCACCATTTTCTTTCTGGCCGGAGTGCGTGCCTGGATCTTTATCGCCGCCGGCCTGGCAGCGGTCAGCGCCATCGTGCCGGTATGGAAATTTATACTGCTTGACTATCAAAAGCAGCGCCTGCTGACCTATTTGAACCCAGAAAGCGATCCCCTCGGCGCTGGATACCATGTGATGCAGTCTAAGATCGCGCTTGGCTCCGGCGGTGTGTTCGGTAAGGGTTTTCTTTCCGGAACCCAGAGCCATTTGAGTTTTCTGCCGGAAAAGCACACGGATTTTATCTTCACCATGCTGGCCGAGGAATTCGGCATGGCCGGCGGTCTCGGCCTGGTGGGGCTTTATCTCCTGATCCTTTTCTACGGCTTTTTTATCGCGCTCCGCAGCCGCAACCATTTTGGTCGGTTGGTGGGTATGGGCGTGGTGGCGTCGTTTTTCTATAACGTCTTCGTCAATATCGCCATGGTGATGGGCCTGTTGCCTGTGGTAGGTATGCCATTACCGCTGGTCTCCTACGGCGGCACAGCGATGATGACCCTGCTATTCGGCTTCGGCCTCCTCCTCTGCGTATTCGTGCACCGGGACGTGACTATCAGTCCGGGCACAGCAGACGGCAATTTCTGAAGCGCGCGTCCGGAGTCTTGGCGGCCGGGCTCGATCAGCTATTAGCCCCTATCGACATTTTTCCCTTGGATTGCTATATACGGCGCCGTCGGCGGTACGGGCATGAGCTGCTGCCGGAGAAATGGGCGGGCGATTAGCTCAGTTGGTAGAGCAGCTGACTCTTAATCAGCGGGTCACAGGTTCGAGCCCTGTATCGCCCACCATTATTGTATTTATAATCAATTGGTTATGAAACAAAGAGTTTTCACCTCTGTACCTTGGTTCTATATGGTAACAACATGGTAACAGATTGCTCTTGGTTGAATGGGGCATAAGGGGGGATTGGGCCATTCTCAGCTAATACATGTCTAAAAATAGCCACAGCTCTGCCAGAGTACCTCCAAAGGTGGAAGACTGGGGTATTCGGGTTGTCAGTTTTAGGCGGCGGTCGGGTCCCTTTCCGATTAATCCCAATTGAGTTTGCCAGTCCCATCTGATTGGGGTCTCGATCAGTGCCCCGCCTCATCAGGGATGGCACCCGAAAGGTCGCGTTCGCACTGACGATCCCACATGCATTAGGCACCACGGCCCATTGCCCAGAGGCTCGGGCGGCTAATTCATTAGCCAGTTTGCGTTAACGCCTAGTCGGGCTGCTCTTATCAAAGGGGTAGTTCCCGAGATCGGGGCTTGGGCTTGGTTTTGCTCAAATGGTGTGGCTATTGAACCTCTGGCTTCTGCAGGGTTACCATT
>CAZWKO010000366.1:0-3146 GCA_964634925.1 uncultured Vicinamibacteraceae bacterium | reverse complement strand
AAATGTTGGCGGAAGAGAGTGGGAGTCGAACCCACTAAGACCGTCTTACGGCCTTTACTGGTTTTGAAGACCAGCCAGCACACCGGCACAGATTCCCTTCCACATGCTGGTTTTACTGGGGTTTTTAAATTTTGCAAGACCGACCAAAAGTCGAATTGCCACCCTGAGCACTCAACCATACAGTATAGCGTTCATGATTTGATCTGTTTTTCCGACAGCGGCGTCGTCCATGCCTTTTAGGAACTGGCTGGCACCTAGTATCTGTTGAAAATTGGCCATGACGCCTCCAGGACCTCCTGCACTCTCCTCGGCAAGTCATCCTCGGGGAAGTCTGCGGTCCGGACGGAGATCAAATGATGCATCACTATACCCGCTTACAATGAACGGCGACGATAGTCTATTTGCGTGGGAAAATCGTCAATCAACAAGTAGAAAATGGAAAGCCCCTTGGGGGGATTATTGTTTGGTGTTCTTCTATTGCCTTATCTCCGACAAGTTCATTATTACAACGACACGGATTACTTTTATGTTTGGGACGATGCCGCATGTAAGCTAAAGTACTAAATCTGACCAGAAACCGCCTTGTTTGAAAATTACTTTGTTATTTATGACACATCAAATTCTTTTAACTCTGGAACCGTCCTCAACGTTTGAAACAGATATCAAAAAACGGACGGATCAGATCCTATTAGTTTTCCGCATCATCGTGTCACATTCCCGGCTTGAAGAAAATGGCCCCATCTATCGACGAGATTCTAAGGAGCTAGGAGATGCCCCCTGACGTCGATGACCCCGATAATCAGTCTATTCAGCTACGCATAAACAGGGGCCATATATTGGCGCTTCCGGCTATTCTGATGATGCCGCTGGCGATGCTGGCGCCGAAAGGTCTCGTCATTCTTTTTGTCGTTACCGTCCTAGCCGTTCTTACTTGGGCCTGTATCTTTAAAAAAAAGCTTCGCTGGCCACCACGTTACTTCTGGGCGCCATTTGCCGTATTTGTGGCTTACGCGGCAATGTCATCGGTCTGGTCTCCAACGCCGCTTGTCAGTTTGAAATCCGCTATTGTTCTGGGCCTGATAACGTTCGGTGGCATGCTTCTTGTGTCTTTCGCCAATAATCTTGAAATAGCTGAAAGAACCGTTCTGACGCGCGCCCTCATCATCGGCACTGTCCTAACCATAGTACTTTTCGGAGTAGAAAGATTTACTGACATCAGTATATGGCGATGGGTCAGGTCTCTGATAACCGGAGTGGCCATTGTCCCAGTTCCGGCAAAGCCGATGTATATTTACAATGCCGCCATGGGCGTGGGAAGCCTGTACATCTGGTCCACTCTTTTGTTTTGGCTGGGTGGACGGCGGATGTTAGCTATCGCCGGCGCCTTTTTAGCAATTTTGATCATATTTTGGAGCGAGGCCGAAACACCAGCAATGGCAGTATTGTTGGGTGTTCTGACGGCACTATTATTCTGGCGAGGGCGGTCTGTGATGCGTGTGCTGCTCGCTGGAAGCGTCATTGCCCTGACGGTCGCGGCTCCACTGATTCCGGGCCTGTTTCCGGGACCTGAAACCATCCGTCCCGATATGCCATTTTTGTCCCACTCGGCAATTCAGCGAATTACAATTTGGAAAGTCGCCGCCAAACACATCGCCGAGGATCCTGTTGCCGGACTAGGCATGAATACCTCACGCTCGCTTTACGGCAAGGAAACCAAATATGTAGGAAATTACCCGCCGCCCGAGCCTGGTGGAATCGCCTGGCACGTCAATTCCGAGCCTATTCCTCTGCATCCACACAACGGCATTATCCAGATTTGGTTGGAACTGGGCGGTCTTGGTATCGCAGGACTGGCATGGATTATCTTTACCCTTGTTCGGATCACCAGGGGCTGCATAGGTGAGCCCCTCGTCTTTGGATTTTACGTTTCTTCACTGGCCACTGCCAGCCTTAGCTTCGGAGCGTGGCAAAACTGGTGGGTTTGCACTCTTTGGCTCACCGGCGTACTGCTCGTCTCACAAATTCCGCCCGCCAAACTGCCACAACCAGACGAATAACCGCAAGTATTTGGGCGTTTTTTACAAGGGTCACATTAATGTAAGACAGGTCAGGCACTTAAGATACAACTTTGCTAGTTGCACAATATTAACGACCCGAGGTTAGGTGATAGATTTGCAGATTTTTTCCATTTTTGAGAGATCCACCCTTTTCCCGTAACTAATAACTTCTGCAGGTGCCAAGTGATATCGCAACTAGAAGTTTGTTGTCATTCGCCCATATCCACGATCGCGATAACAGGACCACCTCCTTGAGGCCCTTGGTGCATGGCATCCACGGAAACAAAAACAGCCGCGTCTCCTATGGCAACCGCGGCGACACCTCCGACAGCAGCTTTGGAATGCCGATGGTGATGCACATCAGAATCATCAAGCATGATCTGACGCCTACCACGCAGTCGGGCGCGAGGATCCGCCTCACATTTTAAAAAGCAGTTGACTACCTTATCGCCAAGATCCTCAGAACGAGGGCGGGTTGGAAGCTCCAAACCAGCGTTACGAATTGCATTGTAAATACCGTCAATATGCAGTGCATCTTCCATCACTGCATGACCTATTCGGTAACGCCCCCCGGCACCGCGGCGGTTACCAAACAACACTATTTGTGCTCGGTCGAGTTCAACTCCAGATGAACAGGAAGAGACAGACGAGAAAATGTCCAGATTCCTACAAATATCCTCGGCATTTGGCATTTCTATTTCTTCCAGTGCGACACCAATACCAAGCGCTGTAGTACCGTTTGAAACACCCATAGAATCGTGAACTTCGCAAGCGACTGTCTGGTCGCGAGAGTGGGCATCCTGTACTGTCTCTACCGTCAGCAACGGTGTCTTTGTCTGGACATAGTGAACATCTTTGGGATCTTTAATATCTGCGTCAACCATAGCGTTATGAACTGCTAAGGCGACCTTCTCAATCATGGCGGGGCGACCGATATCTTCTGGTAAAAGTTCTTCGCTCATTGCCGTCCCCATAACAAGGCGATCTTTGTCGCTGGGCCCAACCTGATCATTGCGCGCGAAAGCGACAGCATGAGGGGTAATAATTCCATCACATCCACCGGACCAAACCATAGCAATTTCTTTAATA
>CAZWKO010000365.1:0-3154 GCA_964634925.1 uncultured Vicinamibacteraceae bacterium | reverse complement strand
ACAAGTTCTTTGCCTGTGCCGGTTTCACCGGTAAGCAAAATAGTACTTGTTGTATTCGATACGGTTCCAAGAACCTTAAATAATTTGATCATAGCCGGCCCTTGGCCAATGATGCCTTGGAAGCCATAAAACTCTTCAAGTTGTGATCGAAGGTAAGCATTTTCTGATTTGAGTCTTCTTTGCTCTAACGTAGAGGCGAGGATGTGCAACAAGTGATCAAATTGAAATGGCTTGGTCACAAAATCACTAGCACCGCGTTTGATCGCAGCTACGGCATCTTGAACGGTGCCATAGCCAGTTACGACGACAGCGATTATCTCAGAGTAAAGTTCACGTGCTTTTTCAATGACAGCCATACCGTCCATGCCAGGGAGGCGGAGGTCGGTTATGACAATATCGAACGCAAAATCCGCTAACAATTCACACGCGGTTTCTCCGGTTTCAGCCTGTGTGACCAGATAACCATGTTCGATCAGGCGTTCAGCGGTAATCTCTCTTAGTGCGGATTCGTCCTCGACGATCAGAATATGGCCTTTATTTTCAGTCACTTAAATGGTCTCGCCTTTGTTATTCGATAGTAAGAAATTGAATGCTGTTGTAGGCCGAGTTAATCACCTCTACAGTGCAAGTCATCCCGTGCCGATACGCAGTTCGTGGTCGGGTAGAGGTAGTGTTTGCGTCTTTGCCCTCGTTTAATTTTAAATTTCCCGCTTGCGGATTAAGAGTGAAACGATGATTGTTGACAGAAAAACAATTTCTATCATGAAAGCGTGCGAACTGGTTGGTGTAAGCCGTCGGACGATCTATAACTGGATTTCTAGTGGGAAAATTCAATACGTTCGAACAGCAGGTGGTTCGGTCCGTATTTTTGCCGACACGCTCTGGCGTGAACCCGATGCTGACACGGGTCAACAAGCGTGGAGAGAAGCGCACTTGTCTCAGGATGTTCAGGGTTAATCCGTTATGTCGAGCGATATTCCTTTTCCAGCACCAAAGTCCGGGAGGGTGAGGTTCGCGGCAGAAAAGAACGTTACCGACTTGCGAACTTTGTTTCATCAATTGAACAATCAGCTTGGTATTATCATCGCGAATGCTGAGTTGCTTGAATCTAGGTCGGATAGCAAGGACGCTACTGTACGTGCGGGCCATATTGTGTCTAGTGCCGTTGAAGCCATTGCGCTAGCGGATAATATTCGTGACTGCACGGGACGTTCTGGTAGGTAGCGCTGAGATTCAAAGCTACTGGATAATCCAACGATGGTCTTGATGACTCGATACTATAGAGTATGTCAAATAATTGACAAATATTAGCGTTTTGTCATTTTTTTGACTATAGAGCGTTTAGAAAAAATAGACTGCAAAACACCCTTTCTTGTTTAAATTTCAGCTCTAAATCCAATTAAAACCTATTTTTCCATGTCTGGAAGTGTCTTTTGTTTGGATCTTTTTATAGGTCTCATATTTTTGGTACCAATATTGCTTAATAAAAAGATGCTATGGAAAAACAGCTAAGAACCGAAGCACAACAAGCACGCATTGCTGCCGGACTCCCTTTTGTTGAAGCGTTGGCGCGCCGACTGGCGGCCTCAATGCCGCACTCTATAGATTTGGGCGACCTTGTCCAGGATGGAATGATCGGCTTAATCGATGCAACAAATAGATTTGATGAAAAACGAGGAATTAAGTTTGAGACTTTCGCAGAAAGGCGCGTAAGGGGCGCGATGATTGATGCATTGCGGAAAGATGCATGGCCACGTGGTGTTCGCAGGGTTCGAAGAGAGCTAGAGGCGGCCAGAGAAAAACTCCGTCACGAGCGAGGCCATGAACCATCATTGGCTGATCTTGCCGAACACATGGGTCTTGATGAAGCTCGACTTGGTCGAACAATCGTTCGAATTAATACAATCGAATCAACGTCTCCACTTGCAACAGAAACAGTTGATGGTTCCAATCTTCCACCAGTACTGGTTCCGTCTGAACCAGCTGCTCCTGACAAGGTTTGTGAAGAGCGCGAGATACAGAATCGCGTTAAGGCAGCTATTTCTGAGTTGCCAAAGCGGGAACGAAAAGTAGTTGGGCTCTATTACTATGGCGAAGTTACGATGAAGGAGATTGGTGCTGAAATTGGTGTCAATGAATCGCGTGTTTCGCAGCTACATGCGAGAGCGATCCAAAGATTGCGAACGTCTTTAGGCGATGATTTGGTCCCGGAGAATCTGCAGTTAGCATTACGAGGTCCGTCGGGGATGAGCATGGCAAAGGCTTCGTTAATAGAGAGTTCCGAAGTTGAAAGTGGCGACCTTGCTCAGAGAAATAGTGTTGGCGGTGGCGTTGTTGTTTCCTATGCGGAAAAATCTTACCGGCCAATGGGTGAAGTACGAAAATCTAAAAAAGTAGTTTCGAAAAATGGCCGGCGGCAATTATTTGCGACACAGTAGCATTATTTAGCCAATAACTTCACGCACTAAACGTAGCAAATCCATTAGACGAAACGGCTTGGCTAGCCAGCGACAGCCAGTTTCTGCGAGGAACGGTTCGGCATCTGTGCCGGCAACGTCGCCTGTGACAAATATGAAACGTGTAGCCAAAGAAGGCATAGTTTCCGTAACTCTGCGATAAAAAGTTGGACCGTCCACACGCGGCATTTTCAAGTCACAGATAATCAGGTCGTATGAGCATTGGCTGACTCGTTCGAGAGCTTCTGCGCCATTTGATGCTCTCGCGACGCGGAACCCGGCGTCTACTAAAGCGGCTGCAATAGCCTCTGCAAGTGCAGCTTCATCATCGATCACGAGTACATGAGCACCGGCGCCGACTGTTAGGGTCGGTTCTTCTTGCTCAGTAGAGTTGGGTGGTTTTGGGAGGCTATTACCCGTCGGTAGGTCGATATAGAAGGAAGTCCCGTTGTCCGGGTGTGACACAATGCGAATCTGGCCACCGTGATCTTGGATGAGTGCATGCGCCACAGTGAGTCCAAGCCCTGTGCCTTTTCCGACCGACTTAGTTGTAAAGAACGGGTTAAAGATTTTTGATTGGACATCTTCAGGAACACCTGGTCCATCATCGTTCACCTCAATGACAACGAGATCCTTCTCAGCTTCATGCCACGAACGGAGGATAAGTGTTCCTCGGCCGTTGGTTGAAAGCATGGCCT
>CAZWKO010000364.1:0-3162 GCA_964634925.1 uncultured Vicinamibacteraceae bacterium | reverse complement strand
GACCAAGGCCCCGAACAAATTGATCGAATGGATATTACAAATCCCGGCATGAGCTATTCGGAAATACCGGAGAACACCTTCTCGGTTGGATCAGGAGGGATCAACCAACGCATATGGATGCTCGTGAACAAAGGAGAAGTGTTCCGGGACCTAGTGACACATAGTTTTATGAGGCCACTAATTGAATTTTTGTTGGGGGAGGATTTTCTGCTCTCTACTCTTTCTGCAAACATCGCAAAACCAGGAGGAGTCGAAATGGGGCTCCACACGGACCAGTGGTGGATGCCGCGTTCTTCGCCACGGAAGGGTCCCCACATTGCAGCTGGTAACATTAAAAGAGGCGAGTACTATGGCGCCCCTAACGGCAATCCAAATGAGAGTATAAGTCCACCTTGCGCTTGCAATGTTATGTATTGCCTTAACAATTTTACTGAAATAAATGGGGCCACCCGGATAGTTCCCAAGAGCCACCTCACTGGGTTGCAGCCACCTCCAGGTACTCCACACACTGTGAATTCTATAGCTGCTGAGGCTAAGGCAGGTTCCGCAATAGTTTTTGAAGGGCGCCTATGGCACGGAACAGGCACAAACAAATCAAATGGTAACCGATTAGGGCTGTTAGCCACCTATTGTGCTCCTCAGTTTCGAACGCAGGAAAACTATACCTTGGGAATTGACTCGGCCGTGCTGGAAAAGGCATCGCCGGAATTACTGGCACGGCTTGGATTTAAAATTTGGAATGCGTACGGCCGTACCGGCGACCCAACCAAGGGCTACGTGCACAAAGTTAATCAGATTCTCGGTGAAATGAGACCCAAAAATGGGGAATTAAAACCGTCAGCGCACCGAACTGCACCGGAATAGGAGAAAAAAATGCAACCGACCGTAACACCGCTGGACACAACACTAGGTGCCCGAATAACGGACATTGATATTAGCAATATGGATGAGTCCACTTGGAAAGTGGTGGAGGATGCCTTTCATGAGTATGGCGCGCTAGTTTTTCCAGGCCAACACATAGAAGCTGATGCCCAGGTGGACTTTGCTAAACGTTTTGGTAATCTGGAAACCCTTAGTCCGGAAGGAAAACCGACTGCTGTCGCAATCAGCAACAAAACAGAGGACGGCTCGGTGCTGAAGTCGGACGACTTTCGATATAAAACACTGCGTGGCAATGAAGGTTGGCATACGGACAGCTCCTATATGCCTTTGGCAGCCAAGGCCTCCATTTTGTCTGCTCAGATCGTGCCTCCTGAGGGCGGTGAGACAGAAGTTGCTGACATGAGGGCAGCTTATGATGAACTAAGTCAGGAAATGAAAGATAAAATAAGGGATCTTGAAGCATACCACTCCCTATACCAATCTCAGGCGAAGGTGGGTTACAAGATCGAGACAGGTGCCGCCTACGGATACCACACTAAAGGAGCACCCCGCCGGCCCCTAGTGAAGGTACATCCGGTAACCGGACGCAAATCTCTTTTCATTGGACGGCATGCCTACGAAATTGAGGGCATGGAAAGAGAGGAAAGCCAAAAGCTATTGGACGAATTATTAACTTTTGCTTGTCAGGCGCCCCGCACATACAGCCATAAATGGCAGCCAGGCGATGTCTTGATGTGGGACAACCGCTGTGTTCTCCACAGAGCAATGCCGTATGATTATAATGAAGTTCGCGTGTTACGGCACACAAGAGTTGCCGGAGAAAACGAGTCCGAACTCGTACCAACGGGGCGAGATGATCTGGCGGCCGATTTTATTCCCTCCAATTCCAACAAAAACGATTATTACGACAGAAGCAGTCCTGACAACAGCCCCGTAGTTGACGGTTAGGAAGATTGGGAATTAGCTCGATCCGGTGTAACCAAACAACTGGGCGGATCAGGGCAACTTATAACAAAATTGGCGGCCCGCTTTATCAAAAGCCGGCCGCCAATTTCCAGACACTTAGGCAGCCACCATTCCTTCCAACCGTTTTCGGATTAAAAGCTCTGCTTCAGACATGATGGTCTCAATAAGCTCCTGACAAGTTGGTATATCATGGATCAAGCCAGCCACCATTCCACAAGACCACACACCGGCATCCATATCGCCATCCACCATGATTTTTGGATAAACCCCCGCCACCTCATCCATAATGTCATCGATTTTCAGCTCTTTACCCAGGCGACCTTCTTTCTCCAGCAATCGATCCGTTGCAGTATTTTTCAAAACACGTTCGGTGTTCCGTAATGGCCTCATCACTAGCCTCGTATCTAACTCCGAAGCCTCGAGAATTGCTTTCTTAACGTTCGCGTGAATAGGCGCCTCTTTAGTAGCCATAAAGCGTGTGCCCATGTTCATGCCGTCAGCCCCCATAGCCAATGAAGCCACCAAACTTCGTGCATCGGCCATTCCCCCAGAAGCTACAAACGGAATTTTCAATTCTTCTGCCGCCCGTGGTAGCAAAATCATATTGGGAATATCATCCTCTCCTGGGTGTCCACCACACTCAAATCCATCCACCGAGACTGCATCACACCCAATTGATTCCGCCTTCAAGGAATGTCGTACCGACGTGCACTTGTGAATAATTTTTACCCCGGCATCTTTTAATCGAGGCAAATGGTCTTGGGGGTTACGACCGGCCGTCTCTACGATCTTTATCCCCCCGTCTATGATAGCGCTGATATATCCAGGGTAATCGGGAGCCTTCATAACCGGCAAAAACGTAAGATTGACCCCAAATGGCTTGTCCGTCATCTCGTGGCAGCGCTTGATTTCATGAGCCAAATCGTTCGGCGTTTTTTGGGTCAAACCCGTAATTATACCCAACCCTCCCGCATTCGAAACGGCCGCCGCTAGTTCGGCAAACCCCACATAATGCATGCCGCCCTGAATGATCGGATGTTCGATACCGAAAAGTTCTGTAATACGAGTTTTCATTATGTATAGTTCCTTCTTCCCAACTCTACCAAAGAATACAGTAGCTCCATTATTTTCACAGGGATCGCTATATCACTAAACTGTCTTCCACCTTAATACATAGCACCATTTATTAACGTACTCCAATACCTCGACATCCTTCCCTCTCGCCTCCACAACACCTTTTAGCTCAGCGCCTTAAGAACGTGAGCGCTCGCGTCTCCAAACATACAATCCGCTAGCAACAATCACACCAGCACC
>CAZWKO010000363.1:0-3201 GCA_964634925.1 uncultured Vicinamibacteraceae bacterium | reverse complement strand
ACTGCCGATTAAGTTCAGTTCGCCGGTTGGTACGATAAATCTCGACGCACGACGTTATTCGACGTCTCAATATGCCGAGCCAACACGTTCATTTCGTCCAGAAGGGACTGGAAGTCATCGCCCATCTCGGCCAAATACTCGGCACTATGGGTATACGAATCAGCAATATCTTCAAAATGGAGGCGAATTAAAATCATCGGCCCATCAGAGGCCACGACAGACCTCGTCACAATCATGGGTGTATCAACATCGTGTCGCTGCCGAACCTCGGCCATTCGGCGCAGAATATCCTCAGCCTGTCGACCCGTACCAGGACGATTGTGAATGAAAAAATATTTTATAAAGTCATATTCCTCATTGGTAAGTTGATTGCCAGCGAACCGCGGGTTTGCGGGTGTGTAACCTAGGTCTGGTCTCGCCCGATGTATTGAAGATGAAATGCTTGAGACAGACTGTTCAAACGCCTCTGCAGGAAATTCACCTGGCAATGCATTTGTTTCCTGAAAATAGGTCTCGAAATTCTCCCACGTTCCCATGTTGTAAATAACACGATAGACTCCAGCGTCGTTCACACTGACATTTACAGCCACAGAACTACCCGCCTGCTCTCGGCGCGCCAGCAACTCCTTCCACGCCGATTCAAACGTCGCCTGCTGACCTGGCTTTACCGTGAACTCTGTAATCCTGAGGAGTGGACGATTTGGCGCCTCCGTACTGCTCTCCGAACCACCTCCACAGGCGACCGCAAGCCCACCCACTGTCATTATCCCAATCAATCCTGCCATCGCATACTTACTTCTCATCGCACCACCTCATACTTACTAAAACTGAACCGTTTTTCCTCAAACGCTATGGCACGTAGGACAGGTCATGCCTACTTGTCCAGGACACGTTCTCGATTTTTCTCAGCAGTGGTCCTAATTCCTGTAGTAATGCCTGAAAATCCCTTCCCATTGATTCCATTGCAGCGGCGCGTTCCACATAGTAGGAGGCCGCATTCTCAGACGGAAAATACTGGGCAAACATGGGGCCATTACTGCCGGCGACTTGTTGCCAGACAAATTTTGAGCCAGGCACTTCATTAGCTTCGTACACCGCGGCAAATCGTTCGAGTACGTCTGCAACCTGTCTTCCCGTGTGGGCCATCGGGTACAGGCGGAGTTCGTGCATGACCCCGGCCGTATTAATGTCGACCGGCGCAGTCTCCGGGTTGTATGTTAAATCAGGCCGGATACGTTCGTAGGAAATCGATTGATTTTCGATCGCCTCAAACAATGGCCTCACGAAATCAGACGGTTCTCCCGCCAAGAAGGGCGCGAACCATCGGTCGATTTCTTCACGCCCAGCCCAATCACCAAGAAAAGTGACATACCGGTAAAGATCAGGTTCCGCCTGAAAGGCCCTGACGGCAAACGGAAAAACATTTTCTTGTCGAAACGCAACACTCTCTTCAATCGCGGCCTCATACTGCGCAATCTGGCCAGGCTTAACGTGCACGTCCCGTATTTCAATAAGAATAGGTTGAGCAAATGAAACGGACGCCAGATTCAATAAGAATAAATTGAGAACCGCCAACCTTAATATTTTCGGTTTCATATTTGATTACTCCATTGTCGGCAACACAAAAACCTCAAACGAGTGGAAATTTTAGTCGAAAACTTATCCTCAAAGTAAAAAAGTTGAATCTTCGTGATCAGGCACTCAGCGCCTGAGTCCGTCTACCGGCCGACCGGCCTGGCAGTCGAAAGGTTCGACCTGCTCATTCCAACTGCAAAGATCATTATTCCGAACCGCACGAATCTTCTTGAAACCTCGCTGCACATTTAGCCCGGTTGAAAAATTGAACCTACCCCGTTGAAAACCCCTTGGCGGAGGGGTGTTCGTCGCTAGAATAGCGATGGATGGCCCAGGACAAACACACAGTAGAAATACGGAGACACCCCATCAGAACTAGTCGCAATGCGACTGCCCTAGCCGGCAATCACTAGCAGCTAGTGGAGTCAGCGTACGCGTGACGCTCAACTATCGACTTTTAATTACCGGCCCTCAAACACATAGCCCGCAACACTCGTCAAACGTCCCTCTTCAACCTCAAAATCACTGTACTCACTTGGCCGCTGATAAGAACGAACGAAATCTTCGACTGACTGGCCAGCCGCATTTGCCTGCTGCGCCTTCGTCACTATGTCGTTGTAAAACCCACTCGAATCAACGAAGTCACTCCACGTGTGCACGGCAGTGGCGTGGCCAGGTATCACCGTATCGACACCACTAATGCCATCAACGGCTTTCTGGAGTGTTGAACCAAATTCCGTCGCACTACCATTCCCGTTCACAGCATCAATAAACGGCAAACCTTTTCGGGCAAACATATCCCCTGTATGCACCGTACGAACACCACGAAACACAACAAATGTGTCACCGTCCGTATGACCGCGGCCGAAGTGATAAAGGTCTATCTGGTCGGAGCCACTAAAGAGGGTTAGCTGATCCGCGTACGTCGTCTCTGGCAGGTATTTCGCGTTCTCCCCCTTGAACGCATCGCAGTTTGTTACGGGCTCACAACTCGCCCGTGCCATCTGCGCCCGTGCATTCTCATGGACAACAAAATCGACCGTGTCTGGAAATTCCACATTGCCACCACTGTGGTCGTAGTGATTATGCGTGTTAATAATCGTCGTCACGGGCCGATCAGTAATCCCAGCGACCTCCGCTAGAATGTCCTGTCCGTAACCATTGATCTTGGTATCTACGAGCACGACACCGCTACTTGTCACAAAAATCGCCGTGTTTCCACCGCCACCCATTCCCTCTGGTGAGGCATTCGACAGCATATACAGGTTCTCGGCGACATCGTGTAATTCCAAATCCACACGCTGCTGTCGAGCGTGATCAGTTGCCACCGTCAGAACGATGCCCACCAAGACCAATGTGGCCATATACAAGCTACGCTTCATCAGAAGCCCTCCAAGGGATAAAAAGGTCGATCGATTGTACCGATACCTACAAGCTGAAGCCATCATCATGATTGACTCGGCAAAGCTCATGTTCCGCATTTATTCAAAATGCACTTCAGTAATCGCCCCCCCTTCGAGGCACCCCCGGTCTCGATTGTCTCGGTATTGATTTCAAGAAAGTTGAAAATATGCCAGCGTTTAGGGATACGTATAGCTTGCAGATAAACCAAGTGGAATGCCCAAT
>CAZWKO010000362.1:0-3206 GCA_964634925.1 uncultured Vicinamibacteraceae bacterium | reverse complement strand
GAACCGCCAATCGAATTATAAACGAGGTACGCGGTATTAACCGGGTTGTATATGACATAACCTCTAAGCCACCTGGTACCATTGAGTGGGAATAATTTAATGATTTTCAAACTGATAAAAATAGAAACTATTCTTGCGAGTTATCCGCGAACTCGTCCACCACTCACGCCTAGGCACGAGAAATTATACATCCAAGAACACATTAAAAACCGTCAAGGAAGTCGAGTTGTTGATAGTCTCGCCCAAAAATTAGAGAGATGGATGCATTATCAAGTCGCGGCACATAGCTCTTCGCATGTTCTTGAGCTTGGTGCAGGTACACTTAACCACATAGAGTATGAAATATCCTCTAGCAAATATGATATCGTCGAACCGATCAGCGAATATTATGAAAATTCCCCTCAATTAAGTCAGGTGCGCGGCATCTATAACTCTTTATCCGATGTCCCACGAAATAATAGATATTCAAGGATTATATCAGTTGCAGCTTTAGAACATATGACAAACCTACCTCTAGAAATTGCTCTTAGTGCCAAACTCCTCGAACCAAGTGGAATATTTCAAGCAGGTATTCCAAGTGAAGGTGGTTTCCTTTGGTGGTTAGGTTGGCGGTGTACAACTGGTATTTCGTATTGGCTCAGAAACCGACTAGACTATGGTATCTTAATGCGTCACGAACACGTTAATAAAGCAAAAGAAATTATCGCGGTGGTAGATTATCTATTTGAAACTATTAAAATTCATCGATACCCAACACCATTGCATTCCATGAGTTTTTATACATATCTTGAAGCAAGGAAACCTATTTTAAAGCGTGTTAATAAGATCTTGGGTTCTGCAAAACTTTGATTCCTCAATTTGAAGAACTATCGTAGAGTACATACTGACTGGCAGCACCTAACGGAATTTTTTTTAAATCAAAGGGTTACCAAGTCGCTGAATTCGTTGAATTTTTCGAGTTGGTACGCAATAGGTACGTAGTAAAAACAAGTTATTGTTCTAATTGATTAAATCAGCTTGGGACTATCGGGTGGGAGCTATTTTTTATAATAAAGCATTGCAGTTGGCTACACTGAAGATGGGGTAATTAGTTTTAGTAAGAGGTTGATTGAAGATTGAGATATTTACTTACAAAGTACTTACATCGTGAAAATAAAACACAATAAAAAAAATTATTTATGTGGTACGCACTATTGAGTGGGAATAAATTAAGCAATTAATTTTGATAGGTAAATAATAATGAAAGTTAAAATTTTATTGATAGCCACATTTTTTTCTTTAGCTAATTTTGCACACGCTGATAAAGGCTTATTTTCAAAAGATAGATGTCCTCAAATTAAATCAACAATTGAAAAATTAATGCTTACATCAGATGGACAATGGATAAAATTGTTAGCTAATCCAAGTGACAAAGAGGTAGCTTTAGAACTAAGTTGGACTATGAATTTGGCACAAAATTATTCAAATATTTATTCCGTTTTTTGTACCAAAAATTAATTTCTTATCAACGATAGTGAGTGAAGAATCTTAGTTTGATTTAGCTAAAATGACTTACAAAGTAAAAATAAAACTTAATAAAATCAATGTTTTAAAAGACACGCACTATTGAGTGGGAGTAATGTTAGTGAATAAGGTGCTCTGGAGCTATTGATCATGCCCAGTATGGCTCGCCTGATTGACCGTATTCACCGCTTACGCCGACGTTTAACTCGCCGTCCCGATCAACCCAATGGCGCCCTGCTAATTTCATCCGGTGGTTTGGGCGATTCAATCCTGTTTTCCCTTGTCGCACCAGACTTTGCCAAACTAGCGCGTGAAGACGAGAAGGTCACGGTTGTCGTTCAAAAGGCAAGTGAGGCCGTGGGGTTCCTATTCACGGACCCAATAGAAATCGTGTCTCTCAACTACCGGCGATTTGTCCGAAACCCATTTTATCGATACAGATTTCTTGATCGCATTTTCCTTTCGAATTTTCGCCTCGCCATCAGCACCGATCATCTTCGATTGCCTACGGTCGACGACGCCTTAATTGCCGCGACCGACGCCCCCCAAACGTTCGCCTTGCGCCCACGTTCATGGGCTAAACACAACTCCATGTTGATGGAAAATCGCTCAATCTATACGGATTGGGTCGAACCCTCGCCCGGTATGGCACATCGAATGGTTCGCTGGACCGAACTTATCTCAGCATTGTCGGACCACGATATCCAACCTGCAATGGTTCGATTTGAAGAGCACCTGATCCCATCGCCCCCATCGCGAAAAGGCTCTTATGTTGTTCTACACCCTTTTTCAAGCGAGCCGGTCCGGACCCCAAATCTCGATACATGGACAGCATTGGTTGAAGAACTACAACGCGTGCACGAAATCATTTTTTCTATCGGGCCGGGCGATCTCGATCGCTATCCGGATTTTGTTCGGCTTACCGAGCGCCCTGGAATAGATATCGATACTGGCACTTTGTGGGAAAAACTCGGCCTCATGCGCGGCGCCCACATGATTGTCACTGTAGATACGTCGGTAATGCATTTGGCGGTTGGTAGTGGCGCCAAAACCCTCTGCCTCGCGAGCGCGGCCCATATCATCGACAGTGTCCCGTATGACCGGCGCATGACACCAGACAATGTCACCTTCTTCTATGAAAACATGCCTTGCGCCGGATGTCTGGGTGATTGCATCCATCCTTTGGTGAATGGCCGCTATGCATGTATCGACGCCCTTTCGGCGGAGCGAATCGTGGCCAAGGTCCGGGAACTGCTCTAGTTCTCCAAAACATTACTAAGAACATACCAACTCGCTTCATTTAGCATCTGTTTGAAGACCTTCCTATTCTGCGGCACGGACTTTCTCGACGCACAGTTAGGTTCACCAACTGGAGATCTGGATTGTTATCAAACATTGTCTCAGGCGG
The DNA here is from genome assembly GCA_964634925.1 of uncultured Vicinamibacteraceae bacterium. Classification (GTDB taxonomy): domain Bacteria; phylum Acidobacteriota; class Vicinamibacteria; order Vicinamibacterales; family UBA8438; genus DTWD01. The sequence goes on along the minus strand of CAZWKO010000362.1, from coordinate 295 downwards.
ATCATCCAGTAAATACCTATACCCTAAGAAACACCACGAACAGCTTTATTATTGGAGTTCTAGGGGGATTGATCTGCGAAGCGTATCTTTCTCAGATTGCCCAAGAAAGCTTCCTTACTTTGATCACGCCCACAATATGCGGCTCTCATATAAATTCTACGATTATTCCGTACGGTTTCTGAAACAAATGAATAGCAGCTGCTTGAAAATGACCCCATCTTTAGCCTAAACCCTTGATAAGTATATTCAATATATTCGGTTTTAATGCTTGTTTTTTTTCCAAAGTTGTCCAAGG
>CAZWKO010000361.1:0-3207 GCA_964634925.1 uncultured Vicinamibacteraceae bacterium | reverse complement strand
ACCTTATTCCACGATTTCTGTAATTGTTCCGGAACCAACCGTTCGCCCACCTTCGCGAATCGCGAATCTGAGACCTTTTTCCAGGGCTACCGGTGTAATCAACTCAACTTCAATACTCACACTATCGCCAGGCATAACCATTTCCACACCAGCCGGCAAAGTCGCCACACCTGTCACATCTGTTGTTCGCAAATAAAACTGTGGCCGATATCCATTAAAGAATGGGGTATGTCGCCCGCCTTCATCTTTATTGAGGACATACACCTCGCCCTTAAACTTCGTGTGCGGGGTAATCGACCCCGGCTTCGCTAATACTTGGCCGCGCGACACATCGTTTTTTTCAACCCCGCGAAGCAAGACGCCAACGTTGTCGCCCGCCTCACCGGCATCAAGAAGCTTCCGGAACATCTCAACCCCGGTCACAACTTTCTTTTCGGTATCTTTAAACCCAACGATTTCAATCTCTTCGCTAACTATCACTTTGCCACGTTCAACCCGGCCCGTTACAACCGTGCCTCGCCCGGAAATCGAGAACACATCTTCAATCGGCATCAAAAACGGCTTGTCAATATCTCGATCCGGCTGCGGCACATAGGAATCTACCGCTGCCATTAACTCATCAATGGATTTTTCACCCGCCTCATCGCCTTCCAGAGCTTTTAACGCCGAACCTTGCACCACCGGAATGTCATCACCTGGAAAATCATAGGAGCTCAACAGCTCTCGTACTTCTAGCTCAACCAACTCCAACAGTTCTGGATCGTCGACCGCATCCACTTTATTCAAAAAGACCACTAGCGACGGGACTCCTACTTGCCGCGCCAATAGGATGTGCTCCCGTGTCTGAGGCATCGGACCATCCGTGGCGGCCACCACCAAGATCCCACCATCCATCTGCGCCGCCCCAGTAATCATGTTTTTGATGTAATCAGCGTGCCCTGGGCAGTCAACGTGCGCATAGTGTCGGTTTTCTGTCGTGTACTCAACGTGAGCGGTTGCGATCGTAATACCTCGCTCTCGCTCTTCTGGTGCATTATCAATCGAGTCAAACGACCGCGCCGAATTCGTCGGATCATGCTTTGCCATCACCGCTGTTATCGCCGCCGTCAGCGTCGTCTTGCCATGATCAATATGCCCGATCGTGCCAATGTTTACGTGCGGTTTCGATCGATCAAACTTTTCTTTCGCCATCGCTCGAGGTCCTTTATCTCCCTTGAATACGCGCTACAACTTCTTCACTGACGTTATTTGGCACCTGCTCGTACCGATCAAAATGCATGGAATAAGTCGCTCGACCCTGCGTTCGTGACCGAAGCTCAGTAGCATAACCAAACATCTCTGCCAAAGGAACACGCGAGTCAACTATCTGTGTTCCACCACGAGCCTCCATGGACCGAACCTTGCCTCGGCGGGTATTTAGATCACCAATGACGTCGCCCATGTACTCTTCCGGTACAACGACCTCAACACGCATCACCGGTTCCAACAAAACGGCCCCGGCCTTCTGCGCAGCGTCACGAAAGGCTGCAGCCCCGGCTACCTTAAAAGCCGCCTCCGATGAATCCACATCATGGTGGGACCCGTCATAGAGCGAAACACTGACATCCTCTATGGGATATCCAGCCAAAACACCTGTCGTCAACGCATCACGAATGCCATCCTCAACCGGCTTGATATATTCGCGAGGAATTTTTCCACCAACGATATCATTGACAAATTCAAATCCGTGACCGGGTTGTCCAGGCACAACTCGGATTTTCACGTGGCCATACTGACCTCGCCCACCGGTCTGCTTGATGTAACGGCACTCTCCTTCGGATTGATGAGTCAACGTTTCCTTATAAGCAACCTGCGGTCGCCCAACACTTGCTTCAACTCCAAACTCCCGCTGTAAGCGGTCAACCAAAATCTCTAGATGCAATTCACCCATGCCAGACATGACAACCTGTCCGGTCTCCTCATCAGTTCGCACCTGAAAAGTAGGATCTTCGGCTGTGAGCTTTGCTAAACCCTGACCAAGTTTCTCTTGGTCAGCTTTTGTCTTAGGTTCAATCGCTAAACTGATTACAGGGCTCGGAAACTCCATAGCTTCCAAGACAACCGGTTTCTGCGGATCACAAATCGTATCACCAGTGCTTACACTCTTAAGACCGACCGCGGCAGCAATATCCCCCGCAACAGCCTGCTTAATTTCCTCACGCTTATTCGCATGCATCTGAAGCAACCGACCGACCCGCTCTTGCCGACCACGCAAAGGATTCAGCACCGAGGCGCCAGTCTTCATGACACCGGAATAAACACGGAGAAATGTAAGCTGGCCAACATATGGATCGGTCATAACCTTAAATGCGAGGGCCGAAAATGGCGCATCGTCATCAGCAGGTCGCTCGACCAAATAATCGTCATTCTCTTCAGAACGATCGGGGTGAGTACCAGAAATAGGCGGAACGTCTTCTGGCGAAGGAAGGTAATCAACAACAGCATCGAGAAGAGGCTGAACGCCCTTGTTCTTAAATGCCGACCCACAGACAACCGGAACAAATGGTGTGTCTTCTTTCCAAACAGACTCGATCGTGCGACGTCGTAGTGTTTGAACAATCTCTAACTCAGGCAGCGGTTCTCCGTGCAAGTACTTATTCAGTAACTCGTCATTAACCTCACTAACCTTTTCGACCAGATGTTCTCGAAGAGCAGTAGCTTCCTCTATATATTCATCTGGAATATCTTCGATAATCGATTCAGCACCAAGCGTTTCATCTTTATAGCGAACGGCCTTCATACGTACGAGATCAATAACCCCAATAAAATCTTCTTCGGAGCCCATCGGCATCTGTATAGCAACAGGATTAGCGCCGAGTTTTTTTCTGATTTGTTCGATCGTTCCTAAAAAGTTTGCACCAACTCGATCCATCTTATTGACAAAACAGATTCGCGGCACCCGATACTTGTCTGCTTGCCGCCACACTGTTTCCGACTGTGGTTCAACACCACCGACTGCATCAAAAACCGCCACGGACCCATCAAGAACTCGCAGGGACCGCTCAACCTCAGCAGTAAAGTCCACATGGCCTGGCGTATCAATGATATTGATACGGTGGTCACTCCAAGAGCAGGTGGTTGCAGCGGAGGTAATCGTGATCCCGCGCTCCTGCTCCTGCTCCATCCAATCCATGACAGCATTACCGTCGTGCACCTCACCTAACTTGT
>CAZWKO010000360.1:0-3213 GCA_964634925.1 uncultured Vicinamibacteraceae bacterium | reverse complement strand
ATCCATACATTGCTGATCGTGCCTGACCATCTGCGACAGGATAAGTGAAATCAATATTACTTGAAGTAAATATTGAATATGCTTCTCCTGGACAAACTTCTGTCATTGTCATCACTCCTAATGATGGAACATAATATCCACCGTTATCATCACTAACTAAAATTACATCATCAGCAATGGATGTAAAGGCATCATCTGTATCCATACATTCTGAAGGAAGGTATGAGATTAAATTAAGCATATACTGTTGTAATTCAATTGACATTGAAGGATCAAGTGGAACTCCTTCCATTGTGCACACTTGCGCGCCTGCTCCAGATATAAATGTATTTAATCCCATATCGTATGAAACGTCGCCAATACTGTTAACCCCAAGTTCAGGAACATAAAAGCCTGATTCATCATTAGAGGTTACAATTAGATCAATTCCATCAAAGATACTTTCTACATTAGCATCCTCTAAATTGACATTAAACGATATAGAGTTCATCATATAAGGCATAAGTTCAATAGATTGTTCCACTGAAAATATCGGAGAAAGCACATCAACGACGGTAAGGATTTGACCAAATGTACCATTACCTTGAGTATAATTAGCTTCAGCCATATAAACAGCATCTTCATCAGCTTTCCATACTTTAAACACAATAGAATTTCCATCTACCGCACCATTTAAAGTAGGTCCATTAAAGTCAGAAAGATCTATTGACATAACCGCTACAATATCTGCTTGTGAATTTGTCCATACTGCAGATCCTACCAATAGCTCTCCATATTCAGGAGAATCAGGATAATCTACTGTTTCAAGAACACCATTCATGTCAAAAATACCAATTTCATCACCATCATCTAATCCATCAACAGATTGAATTACAATCAATGATGATTCTCCGGTTGCTACTGGTATATCTGTAAAGTATTGGGGTTCAAGATCAGTTCCACCATCATCGCCGCCATCATCACTACTATCTCCATCCCAGCAATCAGCAACATCAACATCTATAGCCACTCCATATGGATCTGATAAGACTACATCCTCAATGCAAATCTCATCTCCAGCATTCCATGCTATAAACTCTACTGTGATAAGTGTTCCTTCACCTGCAGGAATTGTATTTCCTGTTAATGAAAAACCAAGAACAGTAGTAGCAGATGTACTAATCGTAAATGCTGCATCAGCTGCAGAACCACCAGAGGCACCTGTAATGGTTACTCCTGATAGATTAAACTGAAATCCTCCAACTTCTACATCATTTACCATGTACACGTCAAGTGTTCCAAATGATGTATCTACATTATCTAATGATAGGGAAGTATCACCATCACCTCCTCCATCATCGCCACCATCATCACCTCCATCATCACCACCATCATCACCACCATCGTCACCACCATCATCACTAACACCATCTACATCGAAGCTTCCACATCCTGCATTTGCTGGCATTTGAACTCCAGATGGGTCAGAAAGAACAAGGTCATTAATGCATGCCTGCGCCTCTCCGTTTCCTGTTGGTGTTACATCTAAAGTGATAACTGCTCCATCGCCCGCATCGATAACATCTCCAGTTAAACTAAACAATAATACTGTAGTTCCATTTGTAGACAATTGGAATCCTTCAGTTCTATCTGTTGTATTTGCATTTACTATATCACCAATATCGGGAGTAATTATAAAACTAAACTGCATCCCTGCCACTGGATCTTCATTTGACATACTGATTTCAAATGTAACATCCTCTCCAGAAGAAGATTCATCTGATACATACATATCTACCACATTTGGTTCAGGTGAGGCTGTTGCACATGCTGTATTAGAAGGATTAGATTCTCCTTCATCATAAACAGCTGTTACTTCATAGCAATAATCAACATCAATAGCAACTCCACTATCAGTATAGCTTGTTGTAGTTGTAAATGCTATATTTTCACCATTTCTATATACGTTGTATCCAGCTAAATCTCTTTCAGAGTTATTAGCATTAATAATATATCCCTCTCTAAAATGGTTTATAATACTTGGATCTATTGAAATTGGATCAAATGATTTGGGTGCGCTTGCAATATTTCTTCCACCGCAATCACCACCATCATTATCATAACATGTTAAATCACATCCATACGCCTGATCTTCACAATCCTCATAGCCATCACCAATCCAACTCTCTGGACAGCAATCACTATCAACGCAATCTTGAACTGTGCCATCTGGACAATCTCCACCACCAGTAGTGCCACCAGTAGTGCCACCTTGATCACCAGGACATTCACATCCAGCGCAATCCCAATAGTAAGCGGATTCTAATGTTGCACAGTCAATTCCATACTCATCCCATGCTGTATCACAACACTCTGAGCCATATGGGGTAAAATCATATTCACAATCTTCACAAGATGAAGTCCCACCCGTAGCACCTCCATCAGTACCAGAACCACCACAGTCACCACCATCATTATCATAACATGTTAAATCACACCCCCATGCCTGATCTTCGCAATCAGCAAAGCCATCACCAATCCATGACTCTGGACAACAATCGCCATCACCAGAACAATCCTCTACATATCCATCATCGCAATTATTACCACCTGTGGTTCCACCATCGTCATTTCCACCATCTGTGCCGCCATCTGTACCACCATCTGTACCACCGTCTGTACCACCGTCATCACCTGCATCTTGCGGCTCTGTCCAAGACAAATCTATACTTCCAATCTGACCAACTGCCACTAAATCCTCTGGAGGGTATAGAGGTGGTGGGCCTTCAGGAGTAGCACAAGCCTGACTAGATGCCCCTGAATCACCACTAACATTAGATGCAACCACATAATAACAGTACTGGGTACCATTAAACACTCCATTATCTACAAAAGAAGTTTCTGTTGTTGATCCAATTAATTCAAATTCACGACTATCTGTATTTAAATATGGATTAAATACATTCTCATCTCTTTCTATTCGATCCATATTTGAGGAAGACTGTATTGATGTTAATTGATATTCACTTTGAGATAATTTTTCTCCTAAGGAGTTTATGCTCATTAAAATATTATCTTTAGATTGATTATTATTAACATTACTTCGACCGCCACAATCACCGCCATCATTATCATAGCATGTTAAGTCACAGCCCCATGCCTGATCTTCACAATCTTCATAGCCATCACCAATCCATGACTCTGGACAGCAATCACCATCACCAGAGCAATCCT
>CAZWKO010000359.1:0-3252 GCA_964634925.1 uncultured Vicinamibacteraceae bacterium | reverse complement strand
TCCGAAACAACATCAGCACACCCGTCACGATGACGGTAAGACCCACAATCGTCAGTATCCAGTGATACAGCTGATTGCCGAGTGGGTACTTCGCCGGTTGGGGCGCAGTGGCAATCTGCCCCGTTTCCCGCAGCATTAAAGCCTTGAATTCAGGGATATCCTTCGGGCCGGCCCAAATCGACCAGAAATCGAGCCAGACGGTAGTGTGAACGATATGCCACGTTATTGTCGCGGTAAAGATAACTCCAGCCCAGTTGTGCCACGGAACACAATCAAACTCAAGACCGATGATTGGAAAGAAAGCCGTCACGAGAAGCACAAACATCGTTACTGACATTAACCAGTGAAACAGCCGGGCCATAAACGAATGGCGCAAGATGCGATCCGGTACATCTACGTGTCGCGATTCAAGTTTGTCGGTTTCATCCTCTGTTCGCTTACGACCAGCGGACAGGACGGTATACGCTGCATGCGCCAATACAAACATCACTAAGCAGAAAACAGAAACCCATAACGGGTCCCAGTTCAAATGCTGCAAGATCGGGCGCTGCCAGGGGTCGTGACCCCACACCACAAAGTCCATAGCGTATCTTCTCGCTGACTAGGTCTTAATAATCATCGCTGCGGCAATCGGTTGGTCCGACGACGCCATGTCTAGTTCGAGCTTCTGAAACTCACGAAACGCAACCCACTGCTGTTCAGTCCATTGCTTACGATGGTGTCGTGGCTGGGTCGCTAACTCGGTTCCATCCGTCCCCGAATAGAACGGTCTCTCTTTCCGCGACACCCTGTTTCCCACCACCCGTGCCGCAAGGGGCACAGCTTGGGTCACTTCGTGCGTTGGCAACGGGACAGAAATATATTCGACCTCAACACCATTCCGATTACGATAAATACCGCCCACTATCTGCATATTATGAACTGTCTAGAAAGAATTGCTGGCATAAACCATGCTGGCCGGATTATCGTTGTGCCTTGTGGAGGAGTCACTATGAAACGAAACACCTTTAAAAACTGGCGTTTCCTCGGCATGCCCGCCCTAATATTGGTATGTCTGGCAGCCGTCGCTCTGACCGTACCGGTAACGGCACAAGACCAGGTCGAACGCGGGACGCCATATGGCGAATGGCGTTATCAGAGCGCTGACGCCTGGGGTACTCGCTACTCGCCACTAGATCAAATCGACGAAAACAATTTTGGAGACCTCGAAGTAGCGTGGGTCTGGCGCGGGGACAACTACAGCCCGCATCCCTACTATCTGTCTCGCTCGACACCAAGCTATATCGACGGCATCGTCTACACGGTTGCTGGCTATCGCCGGACCGTTGCTGCTATCGACCCAACAACCGGGGAAACCCTATGGATGTATCGCGAGCCAACTACCCGAAGGTGGGCAGAATCGATGCGCGCCAGTTACGGAAAAGGTGTTGGCTATGCAGAGATTGATGGCCGTGGCGTCATTTACATCATCACGCCGGCATTTTTTCTCCATGCTCTCGACGCTAAAACTGGCGAACATCTTGAAGGGTTCGGTAAACCAGTTCCCATTGAAGGATTTCCGAGCACGGGTGTTGTAGACCTGCTTGCTGACCTCGGACACGAATACGACGTGTATGACGGTATCCCAATGTCCACGGGATACATTACGAGTTCCTCCCCTCCTATCGTTGTTAATGGAACAGTCGTGGTGGGGAACTCGCACGAGCAAGGTTATAGCCAGAGCCGGATCGAAAACGTTCCAGGTGACATTTTGGGGTATGACGCCCGGACCGGTGAACACAAATGGAAATTTAATGTCATCCCACAGACGGAAAGTGAATTTGGCTTCGACACATGGGAAAACGACGCCTGGGATTGGACAGGAGACGTTTCTTCATGGGCGCCCCTCTCCGCAGACCTTGAACGAGGTCTCGTCTATATTCCGACCAATGCTCCCACCATCGACTACTACGGAGGGTTTCGGCCTGGAGACAATCTGTTTGGAACGAGCCTAATTGCCATTGACGTGGATACGGGACAACGTGCCTGGCACTTCCAGACGGTCCACCATCCTATTTGGAACTACGACCTGCCAAACGTACCTATCGTAGCTGACGTCAACGTTGATGGGGCAGACGTACCGATGGTTATTCAGACAACCAAGCAAGGCATGACATTTGCTTTCAATCGGGAAACAGGTGAACCTGTTTGGCCAATTGAAGAACGTGCCGTGCCTGCATCGATCGTGCCTGGCGAACAATTGTCTGAAACACAACCGTTTCCGACGAAACCAGCGCCACTAAACCCCCTCGGGCTTACTGAAGACGACATCATCGATTTCACACCTGAGCTCAAACAGGAAGCCTTGGAAATCATGAGCGAATTTCGGATTGGTGGACCGTATATGCCACCGCTTCCAAACAATCACACTGAATCAGTCAAAGGATGGGTTGCTTGTGGCGCTGGTGGGCTCAATATCACGCACCCAGCAACACTCGATCCCGAAACTGGCTACTTATATCAGGCAAACGGTCAAGGGTGTTCCGGCCGAACAGTACGGCCTGGAGCAGATGCTGACGCTGAAATCCACAGTTGCACGTCAGACTCAGGAGACTGCACTACAACCGGCACCACTATCTCGGAGTGGGTACAAGGAGGTGGGGTAGGCTGGAGCGGACCACAAGGACTGCCGATTTATAAGCCGCCCTACAGCAAGATTACAGCGATCGATATGAACACAGGAGAACATGTGTTTGCGGTTCCTGTTGGGGAAGCCTCAGAAACAATGAAACGGCATCCGGCCCTTCAAGGCGTTGACCTCAGCGGCACTGGAACGCCGCGCGGCCGAGCAATCTTGATGACCACCAAGAGCCTGTTGCTTGCCACGGAAGGCATGCAAGGACCACCCGTTCTGAACGCGCATAACAAGCAAACCGGTGAAAAAGTCGGCAGCGTAGAATTACCAGCCATCGGCCAATATGGAATGATGACCTACCAGCATGAAGGACGTCAGTTTATTGTTGTCCAGATTGGTCAAGGCGGGACATTTCCTGGGTCGCTTGTTGCTCTGGCATTACCGGAAAGCGACTGACCTCCGAAATAGTCACTAACAACTTATTTTGTAGTGACTCGTGTCTTTCTTATATTTTAAGGAGCGAACAGTTGTTCGCTCCTTATTTTTATTCTGTTCGCGCAACGTCACTACGGCGCAAGACCCTGCCCCACATCTATGCCCATCCGCGTCAGTAAATACAAGCGCGGGACGATCGAACG
>CAZWKO010000358.1:0-3253 GCA_964634925.1 uncultured Vicinamibacteraceae bacterium | reverse complement strand
TGCTAGTTGTTGAAACCTCAGATTTTGACCTTGAATGGGGCGAGCCAGCCGTCGATGACCTCGTTAAACAACTAAGCACGATGAGGCAAGGCACCCGCTACTATGTGCCTCGAACAACAAGTCAGTAGACACATGCCCTAACTGGTGCGATAACTTCCTTTTATGTTAATTCCAACTCAAGACCCAATTGCATATCTTTTTAGTCTTGAACAGTTTGGAATCAAACTGGGACTAAAGACCATTCGACAACTTGCAGCCTCACTAGGTTCTCCTGAGCGCACATTTCGTACAATCCTTGTCGCTGGCACGAACGGAAAAGGCTCCGTCGCAGCCATGCTTGAACATGGGCTTCGTGCAAGTGGTCTTCGAGTTGGATTATTCACGTCTCCACACTTAGTCGACATCAATGAACGCTTCATGCTTAACGGGCAGTGTGTAGATACGGCCACCCTCACAACCGGAGCACAGCAAATTCAGGAAACTGTTAATGCACTGGTTAGCAACGGTGAGCTCCAGCACCATCCAACGTTTTTCGAAGCAACAACGGCCTTGGCGTTCTTACTTTTCGAAAAGGCTTCTGTTGACGTCGCCGTTGTCGAAGTTGGAATGGGTGGTCGGTTCGATGCAACAAATATGGTTACGCCCATCGGCATCGCAATTCCATCCATTGATATCGACCACCAACAATTTCTTGGTGACACACTCGCAGAGATTGCATTTGAGAAGGCCGGGGTAATCAAACCAGGAAGCCTCGTTGTAACTGCCGAAAATAAGCAAGAACCGCTTGAGGTACTACGTTGCACGACAAAGAAACAAAAGGCTCGCCTAATCCAAGCAAACAGGGACGTCGAGGTGTTGTTTCATACAAATGATGGTGTTACTTTCATCGAACAAATAATGACCCCACGCCGGACCTACGGTCCCTTCCAATTGTCATTACGCGGCCACCATCAAATTAGCAACGCGATAGTCGCCATACGCTTATTAGAAGAATTATCAGATTCTGGTATAGATATGCCGGTTAACGCAATTCTTGATGCGATGACTAAAGTGCAATGGCCAGGTCGTCTTGAACTTGTGAAAGTTTCGCCAAAACAAAATGTACTGCTCGACCCAGCACACAATGTTGCCGCAGCTACCAACCTCGGCGCGTACATTAAAAATTGGCGTCCCCATGGTCTGCCCTGCGTCTTCAGTGCTCTCCGTGACAAAGACGTTTCAGGTATTTTGCTCGCGCTTGACACGGCGATAACCCATATTGTCTGTACGTCAATCAACAGCCCTCGCGCTCAATCGCTCGATGAACTAGCTCGCACAGCCAGTAAAATCAGACCAGATATCCCTCTCGATTCGATCGAGAACCCTAGTAAAGCTCTCGATTTATGTTGGAGTAAGGGGCCATCGGCGGTTGTAACGGGGTCTGTCTTCTTGGTAGGAGCTATTAGGAAGGCACTTGATTTAGGTGGCCAAGATCGCGACACTAGTTTGGCGCAGATGTATAATTAATTGTCGCCAGCGCAAATTTTTCCCCACACCGGATGCGTGCTTTTCTTTTAGCCCTGCTGGCAGTATTGCTCGTCCCTGAGGCTGCCTCTGCACAAGGGTTCCCGAGTCTACCTTTCGACTCGAGACAATTTCGAATTGAGCAATTAACCGAAACCCATCTTCGTCTGAGTGACGAAGTTGAAATAGATGGCGAAACTTTTCAGTTTTATGCTGATCAAGTCGATATTTACATCAATGACACAGAAGAGCCAATGGATGATGTCACTTTTTCGCTGGTTGCCACTGGAAATGTCGTTTTTGTTTCGACGGATACACGTATCGCTGCTGAGCTGGTCGAATTCCAGACTGCTGACCAAACAGCCGTCTTTCACCACGCAAACGGTTCGATCAACATGGGTGACGAGGTCGACCGCAGCATGTTTGGGACCCAAGAACCTGACTTACTTTTTTACGGTGAAAAAATAGAACGAATTGGACCACGAACGTACCGTCTGACCAAAGGCGCCTTTACTAGCTGTATTCAACCGACTCCACGCTGGGAAGTAACCGCCACGACGCTTACAATCAACCTCGATGAATACGTGGTGCTCCAAAATTCAGTGATCGTAGTTAAGAATGTACCCGTTTTCTATTTCCCAGCCATGTATTACCCAATTCAACCCGATGGTCGAGCCACTGGTTTTTTGATGCCTACGTACGGAGCCTCGACGTATCGTGGCACGAGCCTTAGCAATGCATTTTTCTGGGCACCTACCCAGAGTCAGGACGCAACAATTTTTCACGACTGGTTTGCTTCAACAGGCCAAGGTTTCGGTTCCGAGTATCGATTCACTCGAGGCGGAGGTTCGCAAGGACAAGTTCGGAGCTATTTCCTTAATGAACGTGAAACTGAAATATCTTCTGGGGGTGGAACGAGTGTTTTGCCGGCAAGACAAAGCTTCGATTTAAGAGGCCTTGCTACCCAACGGATCGGTGACGTGTGGACAGCTCGAGGCCAAATTAACTACTTCTCAGACATTACCGTTCAGCAAACGTATAACCACAATATCTTCGAAGCATCAAACCGAAATAGAAGCTTTTCGGGAAACCTCACCGGCAGACTGGGTCAATATCAACTGAGTAGTACATACGACGTGAATGAAACATTTTTTGGAGATACCCAGTCAACACTTAACGGTGGCGGCCCTCGCCTCGGACTTGCCCAAGGAAAAACAGAAATACCAGGCACTTCGATGTATTACTCACTAAACGCCGAATATGTACACCTACTTCGTGTATCGAAGTTTTTCCGTGACGATGGCGATGTCAATCTCGATTCAGGACTGAATCGAATGGACATCAATCCAATTCTCCAAATCCCATTTACTAAATGGCCGTTTCTAAAGCTTGATTCAAGTATTCAATGGCGAGGTACTTACTGGGACGAAAGTTTGGATATCCTAGCTCAACCCATTGAACAAATTAATGCCGGTGTCGGCCGTTCATTTATAGAACTGGCTACTCGGGCAACAGGTCCTTCATTCGTCAAGATCTGGGATACACCAAACAGTGGATATTCGGAACGAATGAAACATCTTATTGAGCCCTGGGTAGCAGTTCGTCGAACAACGGCCATTGACAATTTCGACCAGATCGTCCGCCTTGAAGGAATTGATTCGATTGTTGGAAATGTCTCACAAGTCACGCTCGGACTCGACAATAGAATCTATGCCAAAGTTTTTGAAGGCGGCGCCGAATCTGTATCACG
>CAZWKO010000357.1:0-3268 GCA_964634925.1 uncultured Vicinamibacteraceae bacterium | reverse complement strand
GACAATGAAACATCATTTCTCATGCGTTCGACGATTTCAGTTGGGTAATGGTTGTAGTTCGACTCAAATTGATTGCGAACGTCGTATCTATACTTGACACCTTCAAACGAATTAATCGCATTGATCACAGCTTGATGATTTCTTGTCAGCCGAACTCCCTCTAACGGCATAAGCGGAAACATGACCCCAACGAGGTCGGTCGGTATCAGGCTATTCTCAAGAAATTCGACGAGCAACTGACGTGCACGGAAACTGTTGCCCTGTCTTACATGATAGTCATCAAGAAAAATGACAAATACGCGAACATCAGCCTGAGAAGCCGCTCGCTCTTGATCAGATCGTCGACGGCCAACCTCAACGAGTGGGGACTCCTCAAAAGACGGAAGCTGATCGACTTCGATAAGTTGAAAAGAATCGATCTCTTGCTTTACTCCGTCCTCAAATATCTCAAAGTCATCCGCTGTCAGATCAAGAACCGGATTGCCTTCTTGGTCTGTGACCGTGGCATCCACTCGGACATAGTTAATCCCACTACGAAAAATAGGCGTCTGTTGGTCAGGGTTCTCAAGTGACTCAACTGGGACAAGCGAAACGTCGTCGGTAACTTCTCCATCCGAAGTCGTCGTGGTTATTTCGCTATCCTGCTCAGTCGGTTGCTGCTGTCTGGCATCTCCGCTTGCCACAAACAACACACTCAGCGCCAAGCCAATAATGATCCATTGTCGAGTCATACGTTTCCACAGGTAGGCGTATATAGTCTCAATGATAACATCGCATGCTAGGAAACCCAGCGCCATATGTCTGATGTAAATCTTCACAATCTCCCACTGACAAATCTGTCCGAAGAAGAACAATTACTAAAAGCAAATGTACAAACATTTGCTGATAAAGAGATCGCCCCGTTGGTCCGAGAAATGGACGAACTGGCATCGATTCCGAGGAGTCTTATCGATCAACTGTTCGCTCTTGGACTTATGGGAATTGAAGTGCCGGAGCATTATGGTGGCTCCAACGGCTATTTTTTCCTCTCCATACTAGCGGTGGAAGAACTCGCTCGGGTCGATCCATCGGTCGCTGTCGTGGTTGATGTACAAAACACTCTTGTCGTCAATGCAATTAAACGCTGGGGATCAGAAGCCACACAGAAAATTTTCTTACCACTTTTAGCGTCAAAAGCTGTTGGCGCATACGCACTGTCAGAAGCAGGGTCAGGCAGCGACGCATTCTCTTTACGTAGTCGGGCGACACGAGACGGAAACACCTACATTCTCAAGGGACAAAAGACGTGGATCACCAATGCACTCGAAGCCGAAATCTTTATCATTTTTGCAAATGAAAATCCTAAATCTGGACACCGAGGAATCACGGCATTTCTTGTCGAACGGTCGACACCAGGGCTTTCGATCGGTAAAAAAGAAGATAAGCTCGGCATTCGGGCAAGCAGCACCTGTGAGGTTGTGCTGGATGACTGTCGCGTGTCGGCATCAAATGTGTTGGGGAACCCAGGCGAAGGCTATAAGGTTGCTATCGAAACACTAAACGAAGGACGCATCGGTATTGCTGCTCAAATGGTAGGACTCACCCAAGGTGCACTGGACCATGCGTTGTTGTATACACAGGAAAGACAGCAATTCGGACAACCACTTTCAGACTTTCAAGCTATCCAGTTTCAACTCGCTCAAGCTGCCACTGAACTGAAAGCCGCACGGCTAATGACCTACAATGCAGCACGTTTGCACGATGTAAATAAAGCATTTCTAACCGAAGGTGCCATGGCGAAACTTTTTTCGTCGCAGGTCGCTGAGCGCGTCACGTCATTAGCGGTACAGCTGCTCGGTGGAGTCGGTTATACAAAAGACTATCCCGTAGAAAAGTTGTACCGGGATGCAAAAATTGGACAGATTTACGAGGGCACATCAAACCTTCAGCTACAAACTATCGCCAAGCAAATTCTGAAGATGCCTTCCTAATCGCCATAAATCTGGATAGTTATAATTTTTTAACTTGCTCTGCAGTGACTAGCTTCTGAAAGATCGGTTTCAACCTTTTGATACTGTCTGCAGGCTCTTCCGGCACGACCCGCGTGTTTCCCACAACGGACATAAAGTTTGTATCTCCCTGCCAACGAGGTACAAGATGGACGTGCATGTGACCCGGAACACCAGCCCCCGCCACCCGTCCAAGATTAATACCGACATTTATGCCATGCGCATCGTAGGCCTCGGTGAGAACCATCTCTGAAATTCGCACTAACCGAATGAGCTCGCCGAGTTCTTCAGAGCTGGCATCAGCCATCCTTCCGATGTGCCGAAATGGCACGACCATAAGGTGACCATTGTTGTAGGGGTACTTATTGAGAATGACAAACATACTTGAACCACGGTGCAAGAGAAGTGACTCAGACACATCCTCACCGCTTACGCCACAGAAAACACAGTCGGCAGACTCATCACTAGCAGCGCCGGTCACGTAATCCAGTCTCCAAGGGGTCCAAAGCCTATCCATCGGGCCTCTCCGCCTCTAAACCTTTCTCTTTTGGGAGGCTGTGGTTAATACTGCCGAAAGCTAGTCTCTGATGCTGCCGGTGAGTTCTCGTTAAGTGAAGAAGCGCTATCGTCGTCTGATTCAACGCCACGATCAAGGCTAGGCACAGTCTCTACGAGGTCGCTATTGATAAGTTCTTTTAATTCCTTGCCAGGTTTAAAGTAAGGCACCCTCTTCGAAGGAACGTCTACGCGATCACCTGTCTTGGGATTGCGCCCCTTACGTGGCTCACGACGACGCAATCGAAAACTCCCGAAACCACGAAGTTCAATTTTCTCACCTCTATGAAGGGCGGCAACAATACTGTGAAAAACGGCGTCGACAATAATCTCAGAATGCTTCTTGGTTAGATCGGCAGCGCGAGCGACCTCTTCGACAAGTGCTGCTTTCGTCATGCTTTCTACAGCCACGCCCCCTCCTTGCGAAGACTCGACGACCTACTATTCAGACGACGTCTGCTGCTTGAAGTGGTCACCGAGAGTGACCTCAGGCGAGTCACTACTAGCGTAACTCTGCCAATCAGTCTCAAAGTCGTCACTACTTAGCGCGCGAATACTGAGACCAATCTTCCTATCCTCTGGACTCAATTTAATGACTCGCATATTGATAGTCTCATCGACCTTGAGTCCAGTATCTTCACTGCCAGTTTGATTCTCAAACTCAGAAACGAGAATCAAACCTTCAATCCCTTCACCCAACTCAACAAAAGCACCAAAATTTGTTA
>CAZWKO010000356.1:0-3270 GCA_964634925.1 uncultured Vicinamibacteraceae bacterium | reverse complement strand
ACTACTGAATATTGGACATCAGAATCATATTCTTCCAGCAGCCTAGCCACGTATTTCTTCTCTACGGACCCCTTTTGCGAATGCCCTTTTTTTGAGTGGAAAGAACTCGACTCTATCACCGTCCCCAGCAATTGGATGTCATTATCCCAAAACGGAAGACTACCCTGTATCAGCTTAAAACCATTAAATTCGGGAGGATTGTGCGACCCCGTAACCATTACCCCGCCGTCCTTTTTCCCCTCATTCACGCCAAAATAAAGCATTGGGGTTGGCCCCACACCGAGGCGTAGCACCCCAGCACCCGAGGCTACCATACCCTCCACTAATGCTTTTTCCAATTCAGGTGATGATAGGCGACCGTCGTACGCTGAGCAAAATTGTGGGTGATGCCCAAGCCGAGACGCTACCACGGTCGCGAATGCACGCCCAACAGCAAATGCAACTTTAATATCTAAATTTTGGCCAACCACACCCCGAATATCATAAGCGCGCAGAATTTCTGGATCTAATTCCAATAGTCAAACTACCATCTTTTTTGTTGAGGGCGGCCAATGCTCACATACTTTATACCAGCCTTTTCCAATTCTTCTGGAGGATAGATGTTTCTCAAATCCACAATCAGTGGGTCCACCATAAGTTTCTTTACCCTTTCTAAATCTAGCGCCCGAAATTCATTCCACTCCGTGATTATTAATAGGACAGAAGCTCCCTTCATGACTGAGTACGCAGAGGCCCCCCAATCCACATCATCCAAAAGTGTCATCGCTCCATCAATCCCAGCCGGATCATACGCACAGACACGAGCTCCCGCCGCCTTAAGGAAGGATATAATCTCAATACTAGGAGCATCTCTCACATCATCCGTATTGGGTTTAAAGGTCAGACCAAGCACTGCCACCTTGCGCCCTTGAACGCTGCCTCCACAGGCAGCTATTACTTTACATGCCATCTCCTTCCGACGGCGTGCATTAACTGATATCACGGCATCAACAATCTTTGATTCAACATTAAAGTCGTGACCCATCTGAACTAATGCAGCTGTATCTTTAGGAAAACAACTTCCTCCAAACCCTGGTCCAGCATGTAAAAATTTTGACCCTATCCTTCCATCCAATCCCATTCCTTTAGCAACATCCTGCACATCAGCTCCCGTGGCCTCACATAAATCAGCCATCTCGTTTATGAATGTAATTTTTGTCGCCAGAAACGCATTAGAAGCATATTTGGTAAGTTCAGCTGTCCGCCTATCTGTGAATAGGAAAGGGGTGTCCCTCAAAAACAACGGCCTGTAAAGCTGCCGGAGAACATTTCGGGAAAGCTCAGAGCCAGCACCTACCACAATTCGATCAGGCCGCATGAAGTCCTCAATAGCCGAGCCTTCTCGGAGAAACTCTGGATTGGATGCCACATCAAACCCAACTCCCGGCTTCAAATCGGGCCGTGCCTGGGCGATTCGTTTCTCAATCTGATCACCTGTCCCTACTGGCACAGTTGATTTTGTAACGACCACAGCACCCGACGGCAAAAATTCTGCCATTTCCTCAGTAGCAGCATAAACATACGACAGATCTGCATGACCATCTCCCCTTCGACTAGGTGTTCCAACCGCGATAAAAACAGCCACAGAACCAGCCAAGGCCGTGGTTAGGTCCTGAGTGAAAGCCAGTCGACCCGCCTCTATATTAGAACAAACTAGCTCTTCCAGGCCTGGCTCATAAATAGAGATCTCTCCTCTCTTTAGACTTTCAACCTTATTTTGATCTTTATCGACGCATACAACCTTCACCCCGAATTCAGAAAAACATGCGCCAGACACTAAACCGACGTATCCAGTTCCCACCATAGTTATCTGCATGTGTCGTCCCCGCCTGTCGACTCAGTTGCGACAACTCTAGTAATCATCCTTCGAACTCTTAAATTAAGATCCTTCCGCCTTAGGGAGTAAGCGATGTTTGCCTCTAGGAGACCCACCTTGTCACCACAGTCGTACCTCACTCCCTTAAACCTCAACCCATAAAAATCCTGAGTTAGAAGCATACTATTCAGAGCTTCCGTAAGTTGAATTTCCGACCCAACCCCAGCTAATTGCCTCTCCAATATGTCAAATATTTCGGCATGAAGAATGTACCGACCCACTATAGCAAAATTCGAAGGAGCCTGCCCAGGCCGCGGCTTTTCCACCATGCCCTCTATTTTCACCAAGTCACTTTTTACGTTCCCAGCTTGTAAAACCCCATACATATGGGCCTCGTCGGAAGCTATGTCGACGATGCCGACAAAATTTCCTCCTACTTCTCTCTGACTCGCAAGCATTTGTGCGAGGCAAGGTATATCAGACATTATCAAATCGTCAGGCAGAATTACCGCAAAAACCTCATCACCAACTAGCTTCCTCGCGCATAGGACGGCATCACCCAAACCTAGCGGTTCTTCCTGAATGGCAAAACTGATATCTACATGCGGCGATAGCACTCCGCATTGGCGTTGCTCTCCCAAAATAGACTTCAGATTGTCCAAATTCGAGAGGTAATCAACGATAATATCCTTCGTCGGAGATACCACAAAAATTAAATCCGTAATGCCTGCCTCTACTGCTTCCTTTATTGCATAGTCTATCAAAGGCCGATCAACCACTGGTAGCATTTCCTTTGGCAAGACCGTTGTTACTGGTCGAAACCTCGTACCAAGACCCGCTACTGGGAAAACCGCTTTTTTGACCAATACCATCCTGGCTACTCTATGTTAACGCGCCGTTCGCGCCGAACCAGATCTAGATCAGAGGCAACCATCTCGGCAACCATCTCCGAAAACGATGTTTTATGTTCCCATCCAAGATGGTTCTTCGCCCTTGTGGGGTCTCCTAGGAGGTAATCGACCTCAGTAGGCCGAAAATATTGGGGGTCAACCCTCACGAGGACCTCTCCTGACAAGCTATCAATACCCGTCTCATCCGTACCCACACCCTTCCACTCAATGTCGCGCCCAACTTGGCTAAAAGAGAGTTCCACAAAATCGCGTACACTGTGCCCATTGCCCGTAGCTAAAACGTAATCGCCTGGAGCATTTTGCTGCAGCATGAGCCACATACCTTCAACGTAGTCACGAGCGTGGCCCCAATCCCGGACAGCATCTAAATTACCCAAAAAAAGACAGTGTTGAAGACCCAACTCAATAGCCGCAACTGCCCTCGTAATTTTGCGGCTTACAAACGTTTCTCCACGCACCGGACTTTCGTGATTAAACAAAATCCCATTTGAGGCGTGGATACCA
>CAZWKO010000355.1:0-3296 GCA_964634925.1 uncultured Vicinamibacteraceae bacterium | reverse complement strand
CAACCTGACCTGCAAGGCACGTGGGCAAATAACAACGCGACTCCATTGCAACGACCTGAAGTACTTGGCGACCGTGCATACCTTACCGACGAAGAACTATCCGCCATCCAGTCAAAAGCCGCCGAACTTTTTTCACTAGACGCCGATGACGCCGCGTTCGGTGACTCCGTCTTTACGGCAGCATTAGCTGAGGTACAGAATTTTACATCCAATGACCGAGCTACTGGTAATTACAATCAGTTTTGGATGGTTGAGAGAGATTGGGATAACCGCACATCTCTCATCACCAGCACCGAAAATGGACGCATGCCAGAGCGCACGCAAGCGGCCAAAATGCGCGCAGCCACAGCCGGTGAAAAACGTCAACGGCATGCCGTATGGACAGACGATAGAAGTCTTGGAGAACGTTGCCTGAGTTTTGGAGCGCCGCGATTGGGAGCTGGTTACAACAACTATTACCAAGTGTTACAGACGCCAGATTACGTGGTTATTCAAGTAGAAATGGGACATGACTCTCGCATCATTCCCCTTGACGGAAGACCACACGTCAACGACAACATACGACAGTGGCTGGGAAATTCACGTGGCTATTGGGACGATGACACGCTCGTAGTCGAAACAAAGAACTACTCGCCATACGCGAGCGTCATGGGGGCGGCCGACAACCTTCACGTCACAGAACGCTTCACGCGCGTAAGTGAAGACGTACTACAGTATGAAGTCACGCTTAATGACCCGACCACATGGACGGAACCTTGGACCGCGATGATCCCACTTAGAAGTAGTTCCGATGCACTCTTCGAATACGCCTGTCACGAAGGCAATATCGGAATGGAAGGCATTCTCGCCGGTGCGCGACATCAGGAAGCCGAAGAAGCTGGTAATCAATAGGCTGGCGTCACCACGAGACAACCCGCTATGACTCGAACACACCAAACTCCGTACAAGCAAATCATGCGACATGTGACTATCGCGCTTGTCTCACTGTGCTTACTCGATACGCCTTTCTTGTTGGCTCAAACAAACAACCCTGGAACATCAAATATCCCCCAGACCAGTTGGGGAAAACCTGACCTTCAGGGTGTGTGGACGAACGCCACGCTAACTCCACTCGAACGCGCCAGCAGCATGGAGGGCCGCGACGTTCTCACGGCTGAGGAGGTCGCTAACCTTGAGCAAGCAGCAGACGATCGTAATGAACGCCTCCTGAATGAGGCCGCGCAGCGGACCGATGTTGGTGGAAATATAGGGGCGTATAACAACTTTTGGATGGACCAAGGAACCCGCGCGGTAGACGGTCGTCGCACCGCACTCATTATCGATCCGCCAAACGGTCAGATTCCGTGGACACAAGCAGGCCGGGCTCGGTTCGAGAGTGACTCAGCCAGATATGGTGTTGGGCCATATAACTCGTGGGTCGATGCCGATACCGGGGAACGCTGTTTAACTGATGGGCTGCCTTTGCTGCCTCTTCAGGGCTACAACATGAACTATCACATCCTCCAGTCGGATGGGTGGGTCGCCATTCTCAATGAAATGTTTCACGAGTACCGGATGATTCCAACGGATGGTCGAACCCACGTGCCCAGTCACGTGGGCCAGTGGCTCGGCGACGCAAGAGGCCACTGGGAAGGTAATACGCTTGTCGTCGAAACAAAGAGCTTCGCCGATAAAACAGTAGACCTCTGGCGCTGGACGTGGCGCGGTGCACGGCCCAACTTGCACTTGGTCGAACGATTCACACGACTCGACAACGAAACGATGAACTACGAGTTCACGATGACAGATGCTGACATGTTCGCACAGCCGTGGTCGGCTCGCGTGCCCATGACAACCAATCAAGAATCGAG
Organism: uncultured Vicinamibacteraceae bacterium; assembly: GCA_964634925.1. GTDB lineage: Bacteria > Acidobacteriota > Vicinamibacteria > Vicinamibacterales > UBA8438 > DTWD01. The sequence goes on along the minus strand of CAZWKO010000355.1, from coordinate 1,446 downwards.
AGGCGTTACTGCTGGTCCGATGTACGAGTACGCCTGCCATGAGGGAAACTATGGACTCCTCAACATGCTTCGAGGCGCTCGATCCGACGATATTACGCCTTAATTCACGATTTCAAGTAGTCCTTTTCGTGATTTCCTGATGTTCTCGTGACTAATGCCGTCGTGTGCTGTATAAGTCTCCGTCATGGAGAGTACAGTCACGTCTCGCTCACGCACACCCGTTTCCCGGCGCAAGTTTCTCAGTACAACCCTGCTCTCGACGGCGCTAGCACCAGCACTCGTCAGTGCGCAGCAGAACCAGCTACCTCCGTATGAAGCGCGCGACTGGTCCGGCAACACACCGCTTCACTATCCTGACCCAGACATCCACGCACTCGACCCACGATTTCGACGCTACATCCTCTTCAATACTCCAATTCGTCGTCATTACATCGGCACACTCTGGGCGGAAGGTCCGGCCTGGAAAGGCAGTGGCCGTTTTCTTGTGTGGAGTGATATTCCAAATAATCGACAACTACGTTGTCTTGAAGAAGACGGCCATGTCACCGAATTCAGAAATCCGTCTGGACATAGCAATGGGAACACGTTTGACTACGAAGGCCGACAGCTGTCTTGTGAGCACGGCGGTCGCCGCGTCGTCCGGTATGAACATTCCGGAGAAGTCACCGTGATCGCAGATAGCTATGACGGGGACCGGTTGAACTCTCCGAATGATGTCATCGTACATCCAGACCGCAGTATCTGGTTTACCGACCCGCCGTACGGGATTCGTGGGAATTACGAAGGCTTCCGGGCTGACTCAGAGGTTCCGACTAGTGTCTACCGAGTCGATGGCAACACAGGTGGCATTACAAGATTAACTGACGACATTGACGGACCGAACGGACTCTGTTTTTCCCCAGACTATGAGCGACTATACGTGGCTGACACCGGAACTGGACGAGAAATCAAACGATGGGACATTAATGGGGTTTCTTTACAGAACGGTCGTACACACGCGACCTTGACAGACCCCGGTAACAACGGTGCCCCCTCGGCCGCCGATGGCATGCGGTGCGACGTCGATGGAAACATATGGACAGGCGCCGTACCTGGTGTGCAAGTGATCGCTCCGGACGGCAACCTCATTGGGATCATTCGCCTACCGGAGCGATGCGCGAATGTCTGTTTCGGAGGCACCCGTCGCAATCGACTTTTCATGACTGCCAGTCAGTCACTCTACTCTGTCTACGTCGGGGTACAAGGAGCCGGCATCGCGTAGGAGTTTATGCCATGGGCAACGCACCGAATACCAATTACAGCATCACTGTTCAATTTGAATTTTCAAACGATTGTATGAAAGTATGGCAATGACGTCGCGCAACGTCTAGTGATGCTATTCGAAGGAATCAACCTCATGGTGGTCGGCATGACGACGGTGTTCAGTTTCCTCGCCCTCCTCGTCAT
>CAZWKO010000354.1:0-3305 GCA_964634925.1 uncultured Vicinamibacteraceae bacterium | reverse complement strand
CACGAAAGGTGACATTGTTTACGGGGCAATGGGCAGACCTTGCTTTAGCCGACCTGGCTCCTCAGGCGAAGAACTTTGGGTACGACGGTTTAGAGCTGGCGTGTTGGGGGGACCACTTTGATGTGGACCGAGGTGCGAATGATCCTGACTATTGTGCTGAGCGCCGAGAATTATTGGCCGCGAATGGCTTAGGGTGTTGGGCTATTTCCCATCATCTTGCTGGACAATTGGTTTGCGACCCGAATGATAGTCGTTCAGACGCCTTTTCCCCGGACGACGTTCGCGGGGATGCAGAAGCAAAGCGTTTGTGGGCGATTGAAACCATGAAGAACAGTGCACGTGCGGCAAAAAATTTTGGTGTGCCGGTCGTGTGTGGTTTTACCGGTTCCCCGATTTGGCACTTGCTTTATTCGTTTCCACCTGTTGATCCTGAAACGATAGAGGCAGGGTTTCGGCGTTTCGCGGATCTTTGGCATCCAATCCTTGATGTGTTTGAAGAGAATGGCGTCCGTTTTGCTCTTGAGGTGCATCCAACTGAAATTGCTTTTGATGTCGTGACTGCAGAACGTGCACTTGAGGCGATTGGTCGCCGAGACGTCTTCGGATTTAATTTTGATCCGAGTCACTTGCAGTGGCAGGGAGTTGACCCAGCTGCTTTTCTGCAAGAATTTTCCGACAGGATTTATCACGTGCATATGAAGGACGCTGCGGTGTCGCTAGATGGCCGAAGTGGGATTTTGTCGTCTTATCTAAATTTTGGCGAAGCGGGCCGAGGATGGGATTTTCGTTCAGTCGGTCGTGGGGATGTTGATTTTGAGTCGATTATTCGCATGCTCAATCAAATAAAGTACGCGGGGCCTTTGTCGGTAGAGTGGGAAGACTCTGGTATGGACCGTGAACATGGCGCCCGTGAGTCATGTGAGTACGTCAAGCAGGTTGATTTCACGCCTTCCGAGTTGGCCTTCGATGCCGCGTTTGAAAGCTAGGATGGCGAAACTAGGTCGCCCGCTGAAAATGGGCATGGTTGGTGGAGGCCCGGGCGCGTTTATTGGTGACGTTCATCGTAGAGCCGCATTACTGGACGGTGGAGTTGAGTTAGCGGCCGGCGCATTTTCTTCGGACGTGCGTAAGTCGCGCACCAAAGGCCGTGAATTATTGATACCTCCGTCGAGGGTCTATGGGTCTCTTGATGCGTTGATTGAGGCTGAGTTGGCACTTCCGGTGGGTGAGCGTGTTGACTTTGTTTCGATTGTGACTCCCAACCATTTGCACTATCCGATGGCGAAGGTGTTACTCCAGTCAGGTTTTCATGTGGTGTGTGACAAGCCGATGACTTTTTCAGTGGAGGAAGCCAGAAAGTTGAAACGTCTGGTTAGTAAGTCAGAGCGCGTGTTCGCGCTGACCCACAACTACACTGGGTATCCGATGGTGAAGTTGGCCCGAGACTTGGTTCGATCCGGAGAGCTAGGACGGATCAGAAAAGTCGTTGTGGAATACCCGCAAGGTTGGTTAGCAACACCGCTCGAACAGACAGGGATGAAACAAGCGGAATGGCGTACAGACCCAAAACGTAGTGGCCTTGCAGGGTGTCTTGGCGATATTGGCACGCATGCGGAGAATCTGTCCGAGTACATTCTTGGCCAACGTATTACTGAACTGGCGGCTGATTTGACGACATTTATTGATCGGCGGCGGCTCGATGACGATGCGAATGTTCTTGTGCGGTTTGAAGACGGGGCCCGCGGTGTGTTGTTTGCCTCTCAGGTCTCTGTTGGTGAGGCGAATGGTCTGGCAATTCGTGTGTACGGAGATCGACGTGGGCTACGTTGGCACCAAGAAACGCCGAACACGTTACACGTAACGTCACTTAATGCTCCTGAAGAAACGTGGAGTCGCGGTAACGCCTATGTTCAGGAGCGAAGCCAGGCGGCGGCGCGAGCGACACGGTTGCCAGCTGGGCACCCCGAGGCATTCATTGAGGCATTTGCCAATATTTATGTGAATGTGTGCGACACAATACGAGCTCGTATTATGGGAGAAAAGCCCGACTCATTGATGCTGGATTTTCCGACAGTTGAAGATGGTTTGAGGGGTATGTTGTTCGTTGAGACGGTCGTTAAGAGCCACCGGTCAAAGCAAAAGTGGACGCGTCTGCCAAAACGGTAGATCTAGGCCTGAGTCTGGATGTCGTTCCCCCTATATAATGAGTTCTTCTGAAACGATACATGGGCCTGGCTGGCAGAAACTTCCGTCCTTGTCCATGATGATACGGAGGTCTAAATGGGACGTTCATTCATCCACCGTTCGTTGTTGGTAGTGTTCGGTAGCGTTTTACTGGTTAGTTCGGCTGTGGCCCAAGGTGTGCCCAAGCTCGACTCATACGAGGGTGTCGTCGTACGAATCCTACAGAGTAATAATGCCGGAACTATTCAGCATGTCATCGATCCAGCCACGAATGAGGTTACGGGGCTCATCAGAGGTTGTCCGAATCCTCATAACCTGACGTCCCATCCCGATGGGTTGTATTACTACTGCGCGAATGAGCGTGAGCACACCGTTGATGTCTTCGATACGAAGACCCTCAAGCTTGTTGAGCAAATCCCACTGTCTCAGCGGCCCAATAAAGTTGCGGTGAATAAGAAGCATCGGAAGATTTACGCAGGGATTGCTCGTCGGTCGGCCAGCCCTGGTCCAGGTGTCGAAGTCGACCCGGATGCAGGACTTCCGGCACTTGTCGACGTCATCGACATTGACACGCATAAGTTAATCAAAAGTATTGAAGTTCACGATCCCGTTCACAATGTCTTTATGACACCGGATGAAAAATTTGTGGTGGCGGGTCTTCGAGGTGAAGTCGGACCAGGAATCCCGACGCTTCAGGTAATCGACCCGACTACCGACACCGTGAGTTGGGGGATGGAACTAACGGGCTACGAACAGTACGGTCGGACTTATCACGAGGTGCGGCCCATGGCTTTCGAGGCTGGGGACGATGGAACTACCAAGCGTATCTACGCTCAGGCCACTGGGATTAACGCTGTTTGGGTCATTGATTGGGACAAGCGAGAAATTGTTGACATGCTGTGGCCGCCAGAACTTCCGTTGTGGGAAAAAAATGCCGACGGGATTCAATCCGGAGACATGCATGGGCTCGAAGTGCTACCTGATCGTTCGGCTGTGTGGGCGTCCAGTCGACTAGAGAGTCGCATTTATGGGTGGTCGTTGCCAGATTTTGAGTACATCGGCAGTGTTAAGGTGGGGCCGTGTGCGAATTGGATAACCTCATCACCGGACAGTCGGTACAT
>CAZWKO010000353.1:0-3313 GCA_964634925.1 uncultured Vicinamibacteraceae bacterium | reverse complement strand
TATCACCAAATATTGTCGTTTGAACTTTCCCGGAATCCAAAGGTTGGCCAATCATCGGAACAGGCTTGACGTCTATCGTTTCTCTATCGGACAATCATTGGCCAACAGTCATCCAAACAAACCATACAAGAATTACAAAATGAAAAATATTCGCTACAAATCTTCAACATTGATTCATAGGATTCTTGATAGACGGTCAAGAAAGACAGGGTCTGTGGCCGAGTTCACCTTCATCGATCTTTTTGCGGGAATAGGCGGTCTCAGAATGCCGTTCGAAAAGATTGGCGGAGAATGCGTGTTCTCAAGCGAGATTGATAAGTTCGCATGCGAATCCTACGAAGCTAACTTCGGCGAGATGCCCTCAGGAGACATTACTCAAATTTCAGAGGAAGATATTCCACCTCATGACTTGCTTGTGGGAGGGTTCCCCTGTCAGCCATTCTCCATTGCAGGTGTCTCGAAGTACAATTCTCTGGGATGGGAACATGGCTTCAAGCATGATACCAAAGGTACCCTGTTCTTCGATATTGTCAGAATTCTTCGGCATCATCAACCTAAGGTATTTCTTCTGGAGAATGTTAGGAACCTAAAGTCTCATGATCGTGGAAGGACGTTCGAAGTTATAGTCGAAACTTTAGAGGAGTTAGGATACAAAGTAACAACCAAATTACTCAATGCTAAGTTGGTAACTCCTCAGCATAGGGAGAGGGTTTTCATCGTCGGTATGAGGGACGTAGGAAAATTCGAATTCCCTGAAATCAAAGGAAGTGAGAGGATTCTTTCCGACATACTCCTTCCAGATGAGGAGGTTGATGAAAAGTATACTATCTCCGATCACCTATGGAAATATTTGCAGGATTACAAGGAGAAACATAGGAAAAAAGGAAACGGATTTGGTTTTGGTCTAGTAACTCCTGAATCCACTACTCGTACTCTTTCTGCTCGCTATTTCAAGGATGGTTCTGAGATTCTACTTGATCAACCTGGGAAGAATCCTAGGAGACTCACTCCTAGAGAATGTGCCCGATTGATGGGTTTTCCAGAAAGATTCGAGATTATAGTATCGGATACACAGGCATACAAGCAATTCGGTAATGCCGTAGTTTCTTCCTTGGTCGATGAGTTTGCACCCAACATTTGCCAGCACGCTGGTTTAATCCCGGACATACCCACCGTCGCTGCGTGAATTCATGGGACGAAGCCGTCGATGCCCTTCTTAGCCTAGGGTGTTCACAGATATTCGCCAAGATTCTCTCTCCAAATGACAATAGCAAGAATCAGATTTACATTGGCAGATCTCTAGAGTCTATTTCAGGAATCCCAACTGGGGAACTTATTCCTCACTCAGAGGGGCCAAGATTGCACTATCGAGCCGAGATGCCATTCAGTTGGCTGAGCAACGATGGATATCACCGAGCACCACACACCAAGGTGATCTGGTACACTCGTCATGACGAAGTCAGAATCTCGGGTTTTCTACGCGGGTGCAAGGGTGCTCCACCTATCATGAAAAATCGTGATGAAGGTCGACTTTTCGTGTTTGGTATTGTTCCCGAGACCGAAACATTCGGAATTGTATTCCCCTCCAATCATCCAGTCTCTTGCTCATGCCCTTGGGATGACATGATAGCAACCTCTGCAGCATTTAGGCGTCTAGAGGACACTCGTCAAAGTGTGATTCAACGATTGAGAGAATTAAGTCAGAGGGACTGGATTCCATCATGCCGTTTGAACTCAGATGGAATTGTGATACCATATGGTGCTGCAAATAACGCCATTGGATATACTCTTGAGGCCCATTTCGGAATCACCCCAAACGGAATCGCATTACCAGATTATCTTGGTTGGGAGTTGAAGGCGACTACAGTTCGAAAATTTCCGATGAAACTGACTCGTACTCCTCTGACTCTGATGACAACCGAACCCGATGGTGGTGTTTATGTTAATCAAGGGCTAGAGGCCTTTCTCAAGCGTTGGGGCTATCTTAAGGACGGCTTCTGGAGAATCACTGGCCGACACTTCGTAGGTATTTCTCAAGATAGGACTGGTTTGACTTTGAGATTGAGGGGATTTGACGCAGAACGCGAAGCAATTGTGGAAAGTGACGGAGCATTGGAATTGGTTGATGCAGATGGAATAGTGGCTGCTTCATGGTCATTCAACAAACTAATCAACAAATGGAGAGAGAAGCACACAAACACCGCATTGGTGCCCGCTTTGAAGAAGACTTCAACCGAAGGGAGACCAAGCTTTCGATACTCATCTACAGTTTACCTATGTGAGGGGGGTGATGTTAGAAAACTACTCACATCCCTCCAGAATGGATATGTTTACTTTGATCCGGGTCATAAGTGGTCTCCGAACCTAAGTAAGAAAAGGACCATGTTGCGGATTGCGAAAGCTGACATGCATCATCTATTCACTACGATGGATATGGTGGAAACAAACTAGGTACGGACTCACGAGCCTTTGAAATCAATCAGATGAATCCAGAGTGTTTAATTCCGACGCTGATATCCTATCAACATGCCCGTATCTCTAGGAGTCTTTCTAGAGTTGAAGAAAAAATTTGGAATTTGCTCAAGTTGGGCAGTCTGGGTCGAAGAAGAAAGGAAAACCCTGAAAGCATCTGTGTACGACACATCGATTTTTGATTTGGAAAGCAATCCAAGATTATTGGATGAACTACAGAATAACTACGTTTTAGTTGCACTAAATTTCTCCACTGACATCGCTAAAAAACCGAATTGGCAGGAGTTTGATAACTTTCATTCTGGCAAGACTGACTGGAAAATTCGACATGCGCTTATCGGGTCACCTTTGTGGGGTTGTTACATGACGGATTTCTTGAAAAATTTCCCTCATCTGAAAGCAAGAGACGCAAAAAAGGAAATGGAAAAAGCCGAAAACAGAGAAAGGTACGAACAAAACGTGAACGATTTCGAAACCGAACTTTCAATTTTAGGTGGTGAAAATTCAACATTGATCGCATTTGGTAGAGAGGCAGAGTATTTTTTACAGAAGGAATTTCCAGATAAAAAAATCGTTTACGTACCTCACTACGCAATCGGTCAGGCGATAATTGATGGGAACGAAAAGAACTTGAATAACGGTGAAAATTACAAGCAAGAAGTAGTAAGGATTCTGGTTTCAGAGTTAGATTTCAAGCAATGGTAATTTGCTTCAGTATATTCTCCAATCTTAGGGCCCCCTTTTGATTATGGAAAATCGTATGGTCACCCTGATTTCGGTTTAGACCCACGAGGGCCCGTCTATGATATGGGCAGGATTCACATTACCGATATTGGTGCCG
>CAZWKO010000352.1:0-3321 GCA_964634925.1 uncultured Vicinamibacteraceae bacterium | reverse complement strand
TTCAACCAAATGGTTCTGAGCGTAATGAATATTGGCGAGATTTACCAAAGCAGGCACCAGCGATGGATCCAAAAGTAGGGCTTTGCGGTATGCCACGGCCGCTCTTTCGGGATCGGCTTCAGGCCCTTCATCCAAGCCTGAACCCTCTTGAAAAAAACTCGCAGCAAGTTGTGCTGGTGACTCTTGATCCCCATTTTTTCTGTTGCTTGATTTCTGATTAAGTTCTTCAAGGAGAAAGACTTTAGCTGGTCTTGACTCGCTCCGGACTGCATTGAAATCAAGTAAGAGTTGTCCAGCCTGACCAGACAACACCGCGCGTACTGCTCCTCTAAAAGAAACGCCTTGACTGAGTTCCTCATTTACTTTCTTGACAACCGCCACATCTACAAAGCTATAGTACGAATCAGAGTTTGTTTGGATGACTGGTCTAATTAAATCCCACTTTCTAAGGTAGCGAAGATGCTCATCCCTGACCAGCGGATATAAGTCACGAATCTGTCGCCGACCATGATAAAACCGTTTTAGGGACTCGTTGGATCGTAAACCTGCAAGTTGACAAAATTTTTCTTCAGGGACAATTAAAACTGAACCCGGAGACCGATGATTCAATTCTTCCGCTTTCCGGAGCTTATTACTTTTCTCATCAATTGATTCATCACCAACTACAAGCATCGTTGTCCGAGCATTCACTTCCTGCTGAAAAACTCCCCCTAGTCGACCAACAAGGGAATTCGCTTCCCGTCGTCCAACTGATGACAATTTTCCAGTAAAAGCAACATGCTGGCCTCTAAAGGAAAGTTTTTCGGTATCGGACGGTGGCTGCCTAGATTGCGGGGTCATTGGGTCAAGATCGTTATTAACTGTAACTGGTATAAAAAATAAATCAACGCTTGTCGCCCGCTGGCAGCAGAGAGCAGATTGATCATAAAGTCAACCGTTACTCTTTGGAATTAAGACATCGTGCCCACAACTACTATTTTGGCCGGGGATATTGGCGGCACAAAAACATTACTTGGTCTATACGCATGTAACAACAACCGTCCGGAACCGCTAGTCATAACCCGCTATTCAACACAAGACTACGAAGATGCTGAAACAATCTTGGCGGACTTTATCTACAAGCATGCGCATGGCGCAAATATTAGCGTCGCTACCCTCGGTGTCGCTGGGCCAGTCCGTAATGCCTCGTGCGAATTAACAAATATTCCATGGCGCATAGAATCAGCAACTATTTCAGATGTTTTGGACATCGACTTACCGAATATCGAATTAATTAATGACGTTGAGGCCATGGCTCAAGCAATACCTGTCCTAGATTGCAACGAAATTACAACCCTTCAAAAAGGCCACCCTGACCCACATGGTAATGCCGCGTTGATTGCTCCAGGTACAGGCTTGGGCGAGTCTGTGCTGACCATGATCAACGACCGATTTGTTTCGATTGCCGGCGAACAGGGGCATACCGATTACGCTCCAAGAACCCCGCAGGAAGTCCTTTTTCTCCAAACAATAACCAATCAGTTTGGACGAGCGTCATACGAACATGTCCTATCAGGTCGGGGTCTGTCGCTACTCCATATTTTTACGCACCACACGAAGCCCTGCGAAGTAGTGAAAAACACCGATGCGCCACAGGCCAATGAAATTACCGCCTCAGCTATTACCAACAAGTGCGCCCGCTGCACCTCTGCCCTAGAAATTTTTGTTAGCGCTCTTGGTTCCGAGTCAGGCAACCTCGCTCTACGCTCACTGGCAACTGCCGGTGTCTACATTGCTGGTGGAATCGCCCCCAAGATACTAAAAAGCCTCAGGAGTAATACATTTCTAAGTGCGTTTCGCAACAAAGCGCCGATGGAGCATATTCTGTCTGATATTCCCATCCATGTAGTGCTCTCAGAAAACCTTGCTTTACTTGGGGCCGCCGTTGTGAGCTCTCGACTTACGGTCAAAAAGTCGTAATTAAGTCAATAAAATATAAAAACAAACTCTTGGTTAGTGACAACCCACAAACTAAACTACCGACGAAAACAAACATGAAGAGCAATGCTTAATATTTGCTGGTCAAAAGCAAATTTCTTACGCCAGTCCAGACACAGTCTTCCGGTATGTTTTGGGCTAGTCACTGTATTCGTCTTTTCCATCAATCTCTTTGAGAACTTGGTAGTGGTCGGCCTGACTAATACCGGCGAACAAGTTGAAACGCGTCGAATACGGCAACGCGAACAAATGGTAGAACATCAAATTAGGCAGCGTGGCATTAAAGACAAAAACGTGCTCGCCGCAATGAAATCAGTTCCGCGCCATCTTTTCGTACCGAAAAATCTTATTAACCGTGCTTACGAAGACAATCCGCTACCAATCGGCTTGAACCAAACTATTTCTCAACCCTTCGTAGTCGCCTATATGACTGAGATTGCAGCCCTTACGGAAGAAGCTAAAGTCTTAGAAATAGGCACTGGCTCAGGCTATCAAGCAGCGGTGCTAGCAGAGATCGCCACTAAAGTCTTTTCAATCGAGATACATCCTACACTCGCCAGACGTTCTCGGGACCTTCTTCATGATTTGGGTTATCACAACCTCACTATTAAGGTAGGAGACGGCTATCAAGGGTGGCCCGAGGAAGCGCCTTTTGACGCCATTATTGTGACTGCGGCGCCAAACCACGTGCCACCTGCACTAATCGAGCAACTAGCGATTGGAGGAAAAATGGTGATTCCAGTGGGTCGCATTCAACAAGAAATGACGATCGTCACAAAAACGAATAGCGGTACATCAACCACCCAAACGATTCCTGTCCGATTCGTCCCTATGACCGGAAAAGCCCAAGATCTAGAAATAAACCGCTAGATTATCCGTGTTCATTCTGAACGGGAACCGATGGTTTCTTGGAAGCAATAGAAAGTTGCTCAACAACTCGTTCTGCTGCCTGCAAAAAAGCTTGCCCACCTGGTGAGTCAGACTCAACACTGACGACAGGCGCACCAGTGTCACCACCGACCCTTATCGGCTTATAGAGGGGAATTTGGCCAAGAAAGGGAACACTCAATTCCTCAGCCACCTGAGCACCACCACCTTTGCCAAACAAATCAGACTCTTGCGCACAGCCAGGACAAACGTAATAACTCATGTTTTCGATAACCCCAAGTGTCGGAATATTCAATTTTTCGTACATCGCGACTGCTCTGCAACTATCAGCAAGGGATACGTTCTGTGGCGTCGTGACAACCACCGCGCCTGAGACAGGGACTGTTTGGCTAAGACTCAGTGCCACGTCTCCTGTACCAGGAGGCATATCTACCACAAGATAATCAAGTTCACCCC
>CAZWKO010000351.1:0-3322 GCA_964634925.1 uncultured Vicinamibacteraceae bacterium | reverse complement strand
CCAGTTGCCCTTCCGTGTCGTTCCTGTTCGTCGGTTCCGTGGCATTCGGATCGTACTTCGCTCCGAATGCCTCCTCGCCGACTACTCGTAACCTGGCGGAATTGACGCCTTGCAGACTCTTTCGAACCAAGGCTCGTCTTGGACGACATAGTCATGAGGGAACCAGTAATAGTCGCCGTTCCATTCGAGTTCGGCTTCGAAACCGAGAGCTTCCGCATTGTCGGCGAACATCTGGTCGCGCATGTTGAGGCAGTAAATGCGCTCTCGATCAGTCACTCCTGAGGAGCCACATCCGACAAGGCCGAGCAGTATCAGGACGGCTGTCACTCGCCATTTCACGAAACCGACCTTAGACCAGGTCGGACGGGCTACTGGAGTGACATGGCGGCGTAGACGCAGAGCGGACAGCTGTCGGTGCGGTGAACCGATGGTATTGACGTGGTGTCAGTTGTGGGCGCGAGACTTGGGTTATGCCTTCAGCGGTTCCGAAGCCTGGTGAGTCGTTAGCAGACCTGTTTCCCGATGTGGCTGCGCAGTGGCATCCGACAAGGAACGGTGAACTGTCACCTCTGCTCGTTAAAGCCGGCTCAAACAGGAAGTGTTGGTGGTTGTGCCCAGAAGGTCCCGATCATGAATGGCTGGCGAAACCCAATGCTCGAACCGGCCAAGGAACCGGTTGCCCCTGTTGCCGAGGGCTCAAGATCTCAGACTCCAATCGGCTCTCAATTCTCTGCCCCTCCATCACCGCTCAATGGCATCCGACCAAAAACGGAACCTTGACTCCAGATCAAGTGGTTGCAGGTACCAGTCGGAATGTCTGGTGGAAGTGTTCAAAGGGCACAGACCATGAATGGCAGGCGACGGTACAGAACAGGACCTTGCAAGGACAGGGTTGCCCTTTCTGTTCAGGTCGGAGGGCTTCGGAGGGCGACAACCTCGAGGTGTGGTGCTCCGCCAACGGAGTAGATGGTGCCGCCGTTCTGAGTCGTTGGCATCCTGTCAAGAACGGCCACACTCGGCCAAGCGACGTTCGGCATGGGTCGAAGACCAAGGTCTGGTGGCGGTGCCTTGTAGCGGTTGACCATGAGTGGCATGCAATGGTCAATAGCCAGACGAGTGGGGTTGGATGCCCGTTCTGTGCGGGCAAGAAGGTTTCCTCGACTAACAGCTTGCAAGCGATCAACCCTGAGCTAGCGGACCAGTGGCATCCATCGAAGAACGGAGATCTTGACCCCTCCGACGTGGTTGCAGGCACCCATCGGAAGGTCTGGTGGGAATGCAAGAAAGGGCCAAACCATGAATGGGAGGCAGCGGTTGGATCGCGAAATGCAGGAGGTGGCTGCCCTTACTGCCGAGGAATCGGAGTATCTGTAACCAAGTCTGTCGCAACACAGCGCCCTGACCTAGCCAAGCAGTGGCACCCGACACGAAATTTGCAGTTGAACGCCAACGAAGTTTCTGTCGGCTCTAGACGACGTGTGTGGTGGATGTGTCCAGAGGGCCCTGACCACGAATGGCAGGCGAGCGTTAGGAATCGCGTCGCCCTGGATCAAGGCTGCCCCTACTGCGTTAACAAGCGAGTTGCTGTTTCGAACAGCCTCGAGGGAAGGTTCCCAGAAATTTCCGCCGAACTGCATCCCACACGAAACGGCGACTTAGACCCATCTCGCATGTTGGCTGGTGACCAACGAAAGAAGGTCTGGTGGTCGTGCCCCGAAGGCCCTGACCACGAATGGTTCGCGACGCCACACACAAGAACCGTTCGCGACAGCCATTGTCCAGCCTGTTCTGGCCACCAGCTCTCGGTGACCAACAGTCTTGGCACCTGGTGCAGCGAGCACCCAGGCCTTGGCGGCCTGCTACTCGCTGAGTGGCACGCCATCAAGAACGGTGCGCGGTCTCCTCACGACGTTCGTGTGCGTTCAAGCGGGAAGGTGTGGTGGAAGTGTCCAGAGGGCCCTGACCACGAGTGGCAAGCACCACCGAACGAAAGGATTGAGGGGCATGGATGTCCAGCGTGCCACGGGTTGCAGGTCTCCATCACCAACTGCCTGTCGACAGTTAATCCCGAGGCGTCATCCCAGTGGCATCCTGCACGAAACGGTGACCTCACACCTGATGATGTCGTATCTGGGTCCCCAAAGAAAGCGTGGTGGATGTGTCTTGAGGGCCCCGATCACGAGTGGCAAGCAACAATCTCGTCACGCGCTAGAGCGGGAAGGGGATGCCCATACTGCAATGGAAAGTACGCCTCAGTTACGAACAGCTTGGAAGCACTCTTCCCCACTCTGGCGTCGCAGTGGCACCCTTCGTCCAATGGAGACCTTTGTCCTGGGGACGTGGTCGCCAAGGGAAACAGACGGGTCTGGTGGCAATGCCCTGTGGATGAGGCCCATGAATGGCCAGCAACCGTGGGGTCGCGAAGCCTTGGAGGGAACGGTTGTCCTCTGTGCACACTCACGCCTCGGTCAGCTCAGGAGATACGGCTCGCCCACGAACTCGCCGCACTCATCGACTTCGACCTGGACCTCCACAAGGTGCGATTCGGCGGCCGTCTGCGCGACGTCGACATCGTGCTCGAGGACCTGAGTATCGTCGTCGAGTTTGATGGCGCCTACTGGCATCGCAACAAGGTCGACAAGGACCGCGACAAGACCACGTTGATCGAAGAAGCAGACTGGGAGGTGATCCGCGTGCGCGAGCGTCCGCTGGACTCGATCCACACCAACGACGTGATGGCGGACGCGCTTGCACCAGCGAAGACGGTCGCCGATCTTGTGTTGAACAAGATCGTCGAGGTCACAGGAGCGGAGATTCCACGGTTGGACGAGTACCTGGCATCCGACGACGCGTGGCGGGAGGCCGAGGCGTTGACGGCGATTCGGTCTTACCTGGCGGAGCGTGCTGCCAAGAAGGCTGCACGCACCGCGAAGAAGCAGTAATGACATGTCGAAAGCGTCACACAACAGGTGTGACGCGGGTGAGTTGCTGACGCGGGGAAGTTGTTGACATGTCAAGCCATGTCATATGACGTAGTGGCTGTTTCCTCTGTCTATGACAGGGGAAACCCGTAGTTGACGGACGGTACCGTAGGGCGGGTGGGAGAATCTCTGAGAGGAGATTCTCCCACCCGCCCGTTACCTATAGGTAAGAGTGTCCCACTTTTTTTTCTCGTTCTCTGCTCAGATTTTTTCTGCTCTTGTCACATGACAGACTCTGAACGTGGATGACGCTGTCCAAGCTGCGATAAAGAAGATCTTTCGTTCGTGCCAGCGCCTAACCGAGTTGACGAAGAGGCCGTTCAGCCCTGACGGTCACCTGG
>CAZWKO010000350.1:0-3324 GCA_964634925.1 uncultured Vicinamibacteraceae bacterium | reverse complement strand
AACTGTCGCAAGAGGAACGCGCTGAGGTCTATGCGCGTCTCCATGATGGCCATCGTCAACATCTTCGTGAAATCTCAGATCGACTTAATGAGTCTGTGCCATTCGTGCGTCGAAATGCCAGTCGGGCTTATGATCGGTTTTTGCGAGCGAATCGGGTAACGAGTGGGATTGCCAGTTATGGATTAGTCGTGAATTTATTGATGGGAACCAGCGGAACTGATGTGTGGAAAGGTCTTATTCGGCAGGATGATATGATCAGTCGGGCGCTTGGAGAAAACGATGTTTAAGCTTATAACTACCGTACGAGGTGGCTCGGTGAGTGCGGCCTCTGCTTCGGTTCGCTACTCATCAGCTGATGAGGCTCGCATTGCTGCTAAAGAGTTAATGCACGAGCATCAGCGTGTTGTTCGTGTGATGATCGTTGAAGAGCCTTCCCGTTTCGTCGAGTGGATGGACCGGAGCTAGCCGGTCTCCTCCTTCAAATATGTAATATGTAATTGCCGAACCGCACTTCTCCCTACTGGCAGTCTGTACCGTTCTTGGTTTTGTCGGTTGTCCAGTCTGTACAGTGGTGTAAAGGAAACGTTCTTCTTGCTTCAGGAGTATAGATGTCGGTGAGCAGCGGTTTTTCACGGCTTAAGTTTGTAGCCCTCCTGTATTTATCGATTGCACCAATAACGCTTGGTGCGCAGTCGGCTCCAGAAACTGTCTCGATGCCAGCTTCGGTTGTTGTTGTCCCATTTGAAAATCTCACCGGGGATCCTGCCGAAGATTGGATCGGGAGCGGTATTGCAGAGGCTGTTAGCGCAGAAATTGAATCGCGGATGAACCTCCGTATTGATGTCGTGTCTACTGGAAGTCGGACACTTTCCGGAGTGAATGATGTCGACGAGGAAATTCTGGAGGCAGTTAAGAGACGAGCAGCGACGCATGTTCTCACGGGCACCTATCAACGTAGTGAGAGCCGTATCCGGATTATTACGCGGCTCGTTGAGGTAGAGAGTGAGGAGGTGGCTGGGGTTGCCACCGTTGATGGGTTACTGGCCGATCTATTCGTCCTTCAGGATCGGATTGCAACTGAAATGGAGGAATTATTCGGGTCTGTTTTTGGGGCTCTGACTAGCACGGTTTTACGGTCAAGTGAATTGGCGACGACTGTCAGTCAAAGCGAAGACCCAAGTAGTCAGGTAGGAACCGTATCCGCGGTTACGCCTGGTTTAACCAGTCTCGCCGGGCTGATTGATGGTCCGCCGGCACCGGTGTCGCCTGCGGTGATGCGCCGTGACGAGCAGGGGCGTACAACGGTCCGTGCAATTAAACTGGATGAGGGTGTCCGGTTGGATGGCGTGCTCGATGAGGCGGTCTACAGCGCTATTCCAGCGATCACAGATTTCATACAACAAGTTCCGACAGTAGGCGCACCGGCGACTGAGAAAACGGAAGCATGGATTCTGTTTGATGAAGTAAACATTTATGTGTCAGCACGTGTGTGGGATTCGGCTCCTGAGAGCGAGTGGATTGCCAATGAAATGCGTCGAGATACGAGCCAACTTCGGCAAAATGATACGTTTACGGTCTTCTTTGACACGTTTTACGATCGCCGAAATGGCTTTAATTTTTATACCAATCCACTCGGTGCTCGTGCCGATCAGCAATTTACGAATGAGGGAAACCCAAATGGTGATTGGAATCCGGTGTGGGACGTGCGCACTGGCCGTTTCGATGGTGGGTGGACCGTGGAGATGGAGATCCCGTTTAAGACACTCCGTTATCGTTCTGGAACACCACAGATATGGGGCATTCAATTGCGTCGGGCGATTCGACGAAAGAACGAGTGGGTGTACCTCACTCGTTTACCAATCGCGGCGGGGGGAGGAAGCGGGTCAGCTGGCATCTTTCGTGTATCTGCCGCCGGTACTTTGGTGGGGATTGAGCCGCCACCGGCGAGTCGGAACATTGAAATCAAACCTTATGCGATCGGTGGTTTGACAACTGACCGGACTGCGGTCCCCGCCGTAAATAATCGGCTGGACGGTGATTTTGGATTGGATGTCAAATACGGGATTACTGAGAATTTAACCGCAGATTTCACCTACAACACGGATTTTGCCCAGGTGGAGGTCGATGAACAACAGGTTAACCTGACTCGATTTGGTTTGTTTTTTCCAGAGAAACGAGAGTTTTTTCTGGAGGGACGTGGCATTTTTCAATTTGCACGTGGGGGAGTCGGCGGTCGTCGGCCAGGAGGTTCTGGTGGCGTATTTGGCGGAGTCAACGCACCCACCTTGTTCTACAGTCGACGTATCGGTCTTCAGCGTGGACGCGTCGTGCCGATTCTTGGCGGTGGACGTGTCACAGGAAAGATCGGTCAGTTCGACGTTGGGGCTTTGAGTATTCAGACTGATGATGAGGTCGTCGCTTCTGCAGAATCAACGAATTTCACGGTACTGCGCTTGAAGCGTGACATTCTCCGTCGAAGCTCCGTTGGCGGTATTTTCACGAATAGGTCGGTGTCGACGCGCGGGCACGGTTCGAGTCAAACCTATGGAGTGGACAGTACTTTTGCCTTTTATGACAACCTCAGCATGCTTGGCTATCTTGCGAAAACCGAAACGCCAGGTCTTACCGGTAAGGATTCCAGTTATCAGGGTAAGTTTGATTACGCGGCCGATCGCTATGGCTTTCAAGTCGACCATTTGGTCGTAGAGGATAATTTTGTTCCGGATGTAGGATTTGTCCGGCGAGACAATTTTCGGCGTACGTTCATTGAAGGGCGTTTCAGTCCACGTCCTCAATCGATTGAGCTGGTGCGCCAGTTTAGTCTGACCGGGAGCACTGATTACATTCTTATTGCTGATACCAACATACTTGAAACCAGACTTAATCAGTTTCGGTTGAATACTCAATTTGAAACCAGCGACCAACTGTTTGTTGCGGTTAATGATAATTACGAGTTATTGTCGCAACCTTTTTCTCCTTCGCCGAGCGTGACCTTGCCGGTCGGTGGTTACGGGTTTTCAGATGCCGAAGTCGGGTACTCGATCGGTCAGCAACGCCGTGTTAACGGGCAAGTGTCTGTGAAGCATGGTGGGTACTTCAGTGGTGAAATTACATCTATAAGTTTTCGGCAAGGGAGAATCGCAGTCTTACCGCAAATGTCTATTGAACCCAGCGTGTCATTTAATTGGATTGGTACGCCACAAGGATCGTTTCGTACGGACCTTGCGGTGACGCGTGTAAACTACGCATTTAATCCACGGATGTTTTTTGGTGGACTTGTCCAGTACAACTCTGCCAATGACACAGTCAGTAGTAATTTACGCT
>CAZWKO010000349.1:0-3327 GCA_964634925.1 uncultured Vicinamibacteraceae bacterium | reverse complement strand
CCTAGAGGAGGACTTGGCGCATTGTTTTCTCAGCGCTCACTTGACCGAACTTATGTTGCCTACGGTGGCGCAGAAGGAGCACTCAAAGCCGAAGGCTTCAGGGCTGTTAGACAGCTCGCCGAACGTGAAGGTAAAAGGTACATCGAAGGAATGAAATAACCCTCGATATCGCTTGAAAAACTAGAGCCAGCTTCACCGTAATGTCCTTTCCCTATGACCTCTCTAGAGGACATGAGGACTACTGGCTATCGTCAAAGCCGCTTATTAGTGACAAAAAATCAGCAGGACCTTTTGGCAAGCCTCTTGCATTTAAAGAATTAGACGAATCAAACCTTGAATTTCTCTGATTCACATGAACACAAAGTCAAGGAGGCAGACAATGTACAACCATCCGAAGACGCGCATGTTAATCCTCCGCGTTGTTACGTTAATCTTCAGCGCACTCTGCGTCTCTCCATTATGGGCAGGCAACCAATCCAATTACGAGCTGTTCAAGCGAGTGCAGGACCAGGTATTGCGGTACTCTTTCTTTACCGTTTTCGATGATGTCACTGCTGAGATCGCTCAAAATGGCCACGTAACCCTAACGGGCCACGTATTGGGTGCTCACAAAACAGCAGACATCACAAAACGAGTGAACTCGATCGAGGGCGTTGCCAGCGTTACCAACAACATTCTCGTACTGCCAGCATCTCAATTCGACGACCAGCTTCGCTACCAAATAGCCAGAGTGCTTTACACCAACCCGCACTTTTGGCACTACCTGAACCGTAACAATCCGTCTATCCACATTGTAGTGAAACGTGGGCATGTAATCCTTACCGGTATGGTCGACACCGAGATCGATCGAACTCTAGCAGGCTCCCTCGCAACACAATTCGACGCATTCTCGGTTACAAACGAACTTCGATTGCGTACCGAAGTAGCAGCAGACATCGAAGCTCTCGGGTAACCCTCCTCCCCGACGTTCTTCGGTTAAAGTGTCGCCCTGCCCGTCCGGCAGGGCGGCACCTAATTTGTTCTGGCTGTTAGACATAGCCACAACACTGCAAAATAATGCTTACAGTGGCAATATCGCTGAAACACCGGCTGCCGAAGCGAGTGTTACACTCAAAACGCGCCATGCCCACCTCCGAAACACTATTCCTTATCGACGGCACCGCGCAGATGTACCGGGCATACCATGCAATACGTGACCTGACAGGACCAGACGGCAAGGCTACCAACGCCGTATTTGGCTTTGTCACAATGCTCAGAAAGCTCATTAACGACCACCAACCCAAATTAATCGCAGCAGCCTTCGACCTGAGAGGACCGACCTTCAGAACAGAAATCGACGCTAGTTACAAAGCCAACCGTCCGGCGATGCCAGACGATCTTGCAGAACAGGTAGCTTGGGTACATGAAGCGTGCCAAGCACTGGGCGTTCCTGTACTCACGCATGAACAATTTGAAGCCGACGACGTAATTGGAACGCTCACAAAACAAGCTTTAGAGAAACATCTCAAGGTCGTCATCGTAACTGGTGACAAAGACTTCTTCCAACTGGTCGAACCTCACGTTCAAATTTTCAATCCCCGCGACCAAGGACGTTGGTACGACGCTGACGCTGTGAAACTGAAGTTTGGCGTTAACCCTGATCAAGTGGTTGATGTGTTGGCCTTGATGGGCGACGCCGTCGACAACGTTAAAGGTGTCCCAGGCATTGGAGAGAAAGGGGCGCGCGAACTAATCACGGAATTCGGTTCTTTGAATACCTTGCTCAAGCACTCGGAAGACGTAAAAAAAACACGTTACCGTAACGCTCTCGCGCAACATGCCAAGGACGCGAATGTCAGTCGTGAATTGGTCACCATTCGAACTGACGTGCCGATTCCATTCAACCAAGACACGTTACGGTACCAAGGCCCGATAGCAGAACGTTGCTACTCGCTATTTTCGTCTCTCGGTTTCAGAAAACTCCTACCAGATTACGCGCCCACCGTGGCCGTCGTGGAAAAAGATTACGAAGTTGTCCGGACTGAATCGAGTTTGAGCACACTCGTGGAATCCATCAACAACGTCGGCCGCGTCAGCATCGCGGCACTGACAGACAAGCAACCACCCATGCAGGCTGAACTTGTAGGCCTGTCTCTATCCATTGGGTCGGGTCATGCTCGATACATTCCACTTGCTCACCGCGCACTGGATACCGCAAGCACGCTCAGCATTCAGGCAGTTCGTGCTCTCATTGCAAAACCCCTGACAAACCAGCAAATCTCAAAAATCGGACACGATCTCAAACACTCATCACTTGTTCTTGGACGACATAACCTTCCGATCGAAGGCATCACTACAGATACATTGCTAATAAATTACCTTCTCGACGCTACGGGAAAACATGATCTGGGTGGGCTGGCACTGGAGCATCTCGGATATAAAGCTATCGAATTAGAAGCGGTCATTGGCAAAGGGACAAAAGCTCTTAGCCTCGCTGATGTCCCGATCGAAGCCCTGCTGGATTTCGCAGGAGAACAGAGTGACCTGCCAATTCAGCTTGCAGAGCAACTCGTTCCGGAGCTCAAAGCACAAGAACTTAACAATCTTTACCAAGAGATCGAACTTCCACTGATCTCGGTACTGGTCGATCTAGAACGGAATGGTGTGCAAATTGATACGACCGTACTTGCCAAGCAGGCAACCGCCGTTCAAACCAGCCTAAATCAAGCACAAAAAGATATTTTCAGACTGGCTGGGGAATCCTTCAACATCAATTCCCCGAAACAATTAGCGGTGATTCTCTTTGACAAATTAGAGTTGCCAGCACTCAAGAAAACTGGGAAAACTAAAACCGCTTCGACCGCAGTCTCTGTACTTGAAGAACTCTCATTAATTCACGACCTACCGAAAAAAGTATTGGAATGGCGTAGCCTCCAAAAACTGAAGGGCACTTATCTCGACGCGCTGCCGAAGTTGGTCAATTCGAATACTGGACGAATACACACGTCATTTAACCAAGCCATCACCGCGACAGGTCGACTCAGTAGCAGCGAACCCAACCTACAGAATATCCCCATCAGAACAGAAGTTGGCAGGGAAATTCGGTCAGGTTTCACAGCTCCACCTGGCATGGTCCTAATTTCAGCAGACTATTCTCAAATTGAACTACGAGTACTTGCCCACCTCTCTGGTGATAAGCAGCTAAAAACGGCCTTCGCTCAAAACGAAGACATTCTTGAACAAACAGCACAAAAAGTATTTGGGAAGTATAGTGGACTCGATCCCCACGAACTAAGACGCCGCGCCAAGATTATCAACTACGCGCTACTGTACGGTAAGAGAGCTTTT
>CAZWKO010000348.1:0-3330 GCA_964634925.1 uncultured Vicinamibacteraceae bacterium | reverse complement strand
AAGAAACTTGACTTCGCCCATTCCCGTAAGTTCGACCGGCGTGTATTGCTCGATGTCAGTATTTGTTCCGTAACAACAAACCCCTTCTGCATTAAAAATACTTATGCCAAACACAAAGTCCTTAACGGGTTTTGTCGTGCTAACCTCAAGCCTGATCACAAGTTGATCCCCGCTATGGAATACGTGTGCTTCGTTTTGGTCATGTTCAAGCGTTACCCGATCAATCTTAACTGGGCCTGATCCCCAGCGGCCTTGTGTTGCACGGAACATGTCATCTGGGGGTTCATCGTTGCTGACAGGTTGGTCAGCAACGACGACCGGGGGTTCTCCTTTTGCACTCACAGCCACTTGAATTTTTCTGTCACTTTCCGCCAAAACACGTTCTTCCGCTTTTTCAACATCTGTCGTATACGCATGAACTACCCTTCGTGGGTCGCCTGTGCCACGCACTTCACCTCCATCAAGCCACACCGCTTCGTCGCAAAAACGCTCAACCATGCCTAGCCCATGCGTTACAAGCAAAATGGTTTTCCCTCGTCTTTTAAACTCAGCGAATTTATCCAAACACTTCAGACTAAAACCTTCGTCTCCTACAGCTAACACCTCATCAACCAATAGGACGTCAGGGTTGACATGGACGGCCACAGCAAAGCCCAATCTCATATACATTCCCGACGAGTAAGTTTTCACCGGCGCATCAATAAAGTCTTCAAGTTCTGCAAACTCAACGATTTCATCAAATCTTTTCCTAATTTCCCCGGTAGTTAATCCCAGCATCACACCGTTAATAAAAACATTCTCTCGACCAGAGATCTCAGGATGAAATCCAGCACCAAGTTCGATAAGCGCCGAAATACGTCCTTTAACTTCAACCGTGCCGGTGGTCGGCTTTGTAATGCCTGCGATTAGCTTCAAGAGTGTGCTTTTTCCTGAGCCGTTTCGACCAATTAAACCAAGAGTAGTTCCTTTCGTTACCTCCAAAGTAACCTTATTAACAGCATGAAATACTTCATCCGGACTCAATTCACTCGCAAGGCTTCCTTTGAGCAAGGCACTTTTCAATGTAGAGAATTGCCGCCGGTACGCGTACTTACGGTACAGCTTCGAGGCTTCAGTAATTGTGATCGCTGCGTGGCTCACACTTCCTCCGCAAAGGAATCACGTAATCGATCGAAAAAGCCGTACCCAATTAAGAACATACCAATTGATAAAACTGCTGTGAGGAGAAGCCATCTCCAGTGCCCATACGGTCCATCCCAAAACAATATCTCCTGATACGAAATAACGAGGTGTGACACTGGGTTAGCATCCATTAATAATTTGCCGAGTGGTGGCAGTCCAAACAATATTGGCCCTCGTTCTGCCACCATCGTCCATGGATATAAAATCGGTGTGGCAAAAAACCAAAGTGTCAGTACGTTTGAAAGTAAATCCTTAATGTCACGGAAGTGAACCGTTAAAGCCGCAAGGATAAGACCAAAACCAAGAGACATTACAAACTGGACTGCAACAGCAACAGGAAACCAGAGTAATTCACCTACTGTTGGTAACCGAGCAGCAAAGAAAACCAAAGCAAGAAACAAGATTGGTAACGCTAGAAAGAAATGAACCATATTCGAGATCACGGCAACAATCGGAAGAACTTCAGCAGGAAATAAAACTTTTTTAATCAGATTGCCATTCGCAAGCAATGAGTTCGATGCTTCTGTTAGTGATGACGAAAACCACGTCCACGGAAGAAGACCACAGAACAAAAACAGCGCGTAATTTTCATCAACACCTGGAAACCGTCCAGGAAGAACAACAGAAAACACAAACGTGTAGACCATCAAAAGAAGTAACGGGTTCGCAAAAGACCAAAAAAATCCAAGAACCGAACCTCGATAGCGAGCCTTGAGGTCACGCATCACCAGCGTGTGTATAAGACTGCGATATCGAAGAAGCCGGTGAAGGTTAGAGAGCATCGACGTCGATCAGGACGACAGTAATATTATCCGGCCCACCCTGTTCATTCGCTTGGCGAACAAGTTCTTCACAAACGCTTTGGAGACCCAGATCGCTTGTTAGTACTTTGGCTATTTCCCCGTCTGACAGTACCGTCGTTAACCCGTCCGAGCAGAGGAGCAGCCGATCCGCGAGATTTATTTGAAAACTTTCTGCTAATTCCACCTCTAGACCCGGTGTTCCTGTTAATGCCCGCGTCACTATATTTCGCCAAGGGTGATCTCGCGCCACCTCCGCTGTCAACGCACCAGCACGCATTTGTTCTTCAACCCAAGAGTGATCGCGTGTAAGACGTAACAACTCTCTATTACGGAAACGGTATGCGCGGGAATCTCCGACGTGAGCAAGAGCCGGATCTTTTCCATCAGCGAGAATTGCAACAGCTGTCGTAGCCATGCCCTGCAATTTCTCATCGTTTTTAATCTGTGTTGCGATCTGATGATTTGCTTCTGTCATGCCCGCGCTCAATCTATTACCATTCTGTCCAAGGTTTGGGTTGAACGGCACTGGCCATGTATCAGTCGGGCTTGTGTTTTTTGTGCCCGCAACAAAACGTTCGAGTTCTTCGATCGCCACTCGCGCGGCAATTTCACCAGCAACATGACCACCCATTCCATCGGCAACAACAAACAAACCGAGGTCTTCTCGAACACAGTAACTATCTTCATTGGCTGTGCGACGGACGCCCGTATCGGTAAGCGCTGCGCAGTTGAGTCGCATATTCTAAAGATGTCGGTTTAACAACCCGTCCTGTTTAGTATGCGATATTTAGGAACCGTTAGGCCGTGCCTTTTTTGAAACTTCGATCCGAAGCATTGATTTTAGTAGTGCTAATTGTGCTCGTTCGAAGTCAACATCGTCCACCGATGCTTCCATTCGTTCACGGGCACGACCAGCTGCAGCTTCAGCTCTATCAATATCGATATCGTTTGCGCGTTCTGCAACTTGGGCAAGCACTCGAACCCGGTCTGGTAAAACTTCTGCAAAGCCAAACGCAACCGAGATAAAAGTTCGCTCTTCGCCCTGCCGATACCAAAGCTCTCCTACTTTTAAGGCAACCAACAACGGCGTGTGACCTGGAAGCACGCCAAGGTACCCATCTACTCCAGGTATTTCTACTTCATCCACGGTTTCCAAAGCCACAGCTCGTTCAGGAGTAACAAGCTCAAGCGTCAGATGTGCAGGTAGGCTCATTCTAGGCCGTCGCCTTCAGTTTCTCAGCATTTTCAAGCGCTTCCTCAATAGTACCGACCATCTTAAACGCCTGCTCCGGAATATCGTCGTGTTTACCTTCAACGATTTCCTTAAACCCACGGACCGTATCCG
>CAZWKO010000347.1:0-3335 GCA_964634925.1 uncultured Vicinamibacteraceae bacterium | reverse complement strand
AACGGGTGTTCGGCATCCAGTCGCAATAAGGAGAAAAATACCCAGCATCATTCCGCCGCTAAAAAACTGTACTTGCAGGACATCGTCAATCAGTCGATTAGACACGGTGATGCCAATCATCGCGACCACCGTTTGAATAGTACCGAAGCCAAGTATCGAGATCCGAGATATGTGCAAATAGCTTTTTTCGGAAAACGGCTGCTCTTTTGACGGCCGAATAAAGTCCCCAACAAAGGCAGCAGCGGATGAGTTCAAAGAAGAAGACAAGGTTGACATTGCTGCCGCGATAACAGCGGCAACCATAAAACCGCGGACGCCAACAGGAAATTCGGTGCCAATGAAATACGCGAATACTCGATCGGAAGAAGGTGGCACAGCTGCGGCGAGCTGTGCATCATGTTGGTAATAAGTCCACAGCAATAGTCCAAGGCCCAAAAAAAGACCGAACTGAACCAGTACGACAAGACCACTCACAAATAACGCTTTTCGCGCCTGTGCAAGGGACGCACAGGCGAGGTAGCGCTGAACAAACATCTGGTCCGCGCCGTGCGTGCCTGCAGTAAACACCGCACCACCGAGCACAGCGGACCAAAACGTATAATCCCGGCTAACATCAAATGAGAAATCAATTATTGACAACTTTCCTGCGTTCCCAGCCAACACCCAACTCTGCGCAATACCACCTGGTATTTCGACGCCTAATAAAATGATCGTGAATATGGCTCCGACGACGTACAGTCCCAGCTGAAGCACGTCCATCCAGACCACAGCCGTCATACCGCCGAACCACGTATAGAAAACAGTGACAGCAGCTAGAACAAAAATACTCAACGTAACCATCGTATTAGTAGGATCAGACGACAATGAAAATAGATAACTGAGAACAATACTAGCGCCGAGCAGCCGAAGTCCGTCCGAGAGATTGCGTGTGCAAATGAATAAAGCTGACACCATGCGGCCCAGTAGATTGCCAAAGTGACGCTGGACCAATTGGTACACACTTACAATGCCCCTCTGAAACAAGGTTGGCATCAATAGAATGCTTACAAGCCCTCGACCGATGACGTACCCGAAGGCAATCTGTAGAAATCGAAGATCCCCCGTATATGCGAAGCCGGGGACACTAATGAACGTTACCGTGCTCGTTTCGGTAGCGACAATTGAAAACATGACGGCCCACCACGGGACCGTTCTCTCGGTTAGGAAATACTGGTCGACCGTCGTTTGTTTCCCACTTAGCCGACACCCCAGCCAAATAGTAGCCAGAAGGAAAACGATGATGATGGCAATGTCGATGAGTTCAACTTGAAGGCTCGGCATTACACCTGTGGCTTAACAGTCTCATGAGTAACCCTATCCAACCAAACGCCCGCATGACCCAGTTAGTTGCTCTATAGCGCCCGTTTGACGCAAGGAACGTCCAGACGGTATAAAATAAAGCTGTTTAAGCCCCAACATTACTAATGACAACGATTACTGTTACCCCGACCCGGCGAAGCATGAAGACGCTAAAACCGACCGAGACGCGGTCGAACAGCGGGTGATGTAACCGGAGTGACAGACAAATTCACGAAGGTCATCATCCCGAAGTGGATGATGACCTTTTTCTTCGTACAAGCGGAAACACGTATAGACCAGTGACTAAAGTCGGATTAATCGGATTCGGAACGGTAGGCCAATCCGTCGCTCGCATACTTCTCGATAGCCGGGAACAGCAGATCGACCTCGTCTCCATCTGCAACCGAAATGTCGACCGAAAACGAGTGGATTGGGTACCCGACCATGTCGTCTGGACTTCGAACTTTGACGATATCCTCAACTCAGACGCTGACATCGTTGTTGAGCTGATCGGAGGCACCCAACCGGCGACGGATTTTATTCGCGAAGCGCTTGAGCATGGCAAATCAGTCGTAACCGCAAATAAGCAGGTTATTGCGCACTCCGGAGGAACACTGAGCCAAATTGCTTTCAAGAACAATTGTCGCGTTCTATTTGAAGCCGCTGTTGGTGGTGTCATTCCGGTTATTCGAGGAGTGCAGGAGGGCCTGACAGGGGACACCCTGACAAGAATCCATGGGCTGCTGAATGGCACCTGCAATTACATTTTGACCCGAATGGAAAACGGAAGAATAAGTTTCGATCAGGCGTTATCGGAAGCGCAGGAACTGGGATTTGCTGAAGCCGATCCTGCTGCAGACATTGACGGCGACGATGCGCAGGCGAAAATCGCCATTCTTTCAGCAATCGGCCTAGGCTACCCCTTGACTCTCGAAAGTATCCCGACTTCCACGATTCGCGGTATCGACACCATCGACTTCGTCTATGCGGACCGGCTTCATTGCACGATCCGGCAAGTCTCCCGCGTCGAGCGATCCCCTGATGAGAACAGGGTTATCTCAGCATCTGTGCAGCTAATGCTCGTACCGAACGGCTCGCCGCTGGCTCGGGCAGAAGGAAGCCAAAATGTTGTCGTGGTCGATGGTGAACGCAGCGGTGAAACAGCGTTCTCAGGTTTTGGCGCGGGGGGTGATCCCACCGCCGTAGCAGTCGTCTCTGACGTAATCGCGATCAGCCACAATGATTCTCGGGTAGTAAATTGGCCAGTACAGATACCCAGTTTGTCAGTGCAGACAGATTTTGATTCAGCTCATTACATTCGCCTCGTGGTTGTCGATCGCCCCGGGATCATCTCTGAGCTCGCTCGGATATTCGCAACGCATGACATCAATATCGATTCGCTACTGCAAGAACCTGGTTGGTCAAAGACGGAGCTACCGTTTGTAATTACTCTTGAGCGTTGTAATACGAGCGCGGTCCGCAATGCGCTAAGCGAAATCCACCGGTTTGATTTTCACGCGCGTGATCCATTCTGGATGCCGATTTTGGCACGGGGAGAGACATGAGTTTTTTGACTGGCCTTAAATGCTCGATCTGCGACACACCGTTCGAGCCGGAGGCCTTGTACGTCTGCAATCAATGCCTAGGTCCGCTTGAAGTAACCTACGACCGAGATGGCCAGAAAGCAGCGCTCACTCGGGATGTCATCGAAAAGAGAGCACCGAGCCTCTGGCGCTACCGAGAGCTACTTCCTGTACAAAAGGAACCCCTGACCGGATTTGACTCTGGCTTTACGCCATTAGTCAGAGCGAGAAATCTTGAGCGGGAACTAGGTGTTGACGAACTCTATATAAAGGACGATTCCGTCAATCACCCGACACTGTCGTATAAGGACAGGGTGGTTCCCGTCGCAGCGACTCGGGCCATCGAACTAGAGTTTTCCGTCTTCGGCTGTGCATCAACTGGAAACCTAGCGAACAGCGAGGCGGCCCATGCTG
>CAZWKO010000346.1:0-3340 GCA_964634925.1 uncultured Vicinamibacteraceae bacterium | reverse complement strand
GGACGCCGACTACACATTTTTGAATGAGCGACTCGCGAAACATTACGGGATTTCAGGGGTATATGGAGAACGTTTTCGGCGTGTCCCGCTGTCAGCCGAGAGTCCCCGGCGTGGCTTGCTGGGGCAGGGATCAATTCTAACGGCCACGTCGAGAGCGAATCGAACATCGCCCGTTATCCGTGGGAAATGGATCTTGGAAAATATTCTTGGCACACCCCCACCGCCTCCACCACCGAACGTGCCGGACCTCGAAGAAGAACGGGACCCGCGCAAAGTATTGCCGATGCGGGAACAAATGGCGGTGCATCGGGCCAATCCGGTGTGTGCGAGTTGTCATGCGCAGATGGACCAACTTGGGTTTGCGCTCGAAAACTTTGATGCCATCGGTGAATGGCGAGACATTTATGCGTCTGGACTTCCTATCGATGCGTCAGCGGCGTTCCCTGACGGGACGACATTTGATGGTCCCGGTGAACTTCGAGAGTTATTGTTGAGTTATTCGGATGATTTTCTTACGACGGCAACTGACCGGTTACTCACATACGCCTTAGGGCGAGGGTTGGAAGCCTCCGATGCGTCCGTGGTGCGTCAGGTTAAGCGCGAGGCTGCAACAAAGAACTATACTTTGACTGCGCTCATTGAAAGCATTGTGATGAGCACACCGTTTCAGATGCGGATGTCTGTGGAACTCGCGAACTAAGAGCTGATGGTGTTGGAAGAGGTTTGGGAGGCGGTTTAATGGTGATCACAAAGTTAGCACTACCGAGACGTACGTTTCTTCGTGGAATGGGGGCGACGCTTGCGTTGCCTTTCCTGGATGCGATGGTGCCGGCAATGTCGGCTCGTGCCGCAGTGGTTCCGCGGTTTACGGCGGTCTACGTCGGCAACGGTGCCAATATGTTCGACTGGACGCCGCTAACGGAGGGCATGAACTTTGAATTGTCTCCGACGCTGAAGCCTCTCGAGTCGTTCCGAGATCGGATGCTGGTGTTGACTGGGTTGGACAACTATCCCGCAACTGACCAGGGGGATACAGGTGGTCAGCATCCTCGGGCGGCCCCCGCGTTTATGAGTTCGGTTCATCCAAAACAGACAGAGGGTGCAGATGTTCAGGCTGGTACCACCGTTGACCAATTGATTGCGGAAAAGATTTGCCGGGATTCGAAGTTGTCGTCGTTGGAGGTCGCCGTCGATCGCAACGATGTGGTCGGTGCTTGCGACCATGGATACGCGTGTGCGTACATGAACTCCATGTCGTGGAGGACGCCGACGATGCCACTGCCGGCAGAGACGAACCCGCGCTTTGTCTTTGAGCGTCTTTTTGGCACCGGTGATACCCCTGAAGAACGTGAGGCACGTGCGCAGGAAGACCGTAGCATTCTTGATGGGTTGTCGCAGGAAATTTCAAAATTATCTGCAAAACTCGGTGGTCATGATCGCGCCAAGCTGAACGAATATTTTGATGCCATTCGCGATGTTGAACAGCGGATCGCCAAATCAGAATCGTATAACAGTGATTTTGAAGTACCTGAGCGCCCGGTTGGTCTTCCAGCGACATTCAGAGAGTACGCGGAATTGATGTTTGACCTGCAGGTGTTGGCGTTTCGCGCGGATATTACGCGGGTGACGTCATTCATGATGGCCCGTGAAAATGTTCAACGTTCATATGACGAGATTGGTTTACCAGAGGCCCATCATTCGATGTCGCACCACGGGAACAATCCGGAGAAAATGGAAGCGTTTTCGAAGCTCAATATGTATCACACGGATACGCTCTCGTACTATCTTGAAAAATTGCAATCCATTCAGGATGGTGACGGAACATTGTTGGACAGTACGGTTGTTCTTTACGGAAAAGGTATGAGTGACGGGAATACGCACAATAATTACAGTGTGCCGGTCGTCGTTCTTGGCGGCGCAGAAAATGGCCTACATGGGAATCGGCACTTGGTGTACCCGAAGGGCACGCCGTTAGCGAACCTGTCAGTAAGCCTGCTGGAGAAGTTTGGTGTGAACGTGGAGCAGTTTGGTGATAGCACAGGTCATCTGCCGATGTTGTCGGACGTCTAAACGACGGTGCTGCTCTCACTTCCCTTAAATCGTTAAATAGATAGACACAGGTTAGTGTCCAGAGCTGTCTTTGTAGTCGGTTGTTGTAATGACCGCCGATCTCAGAATCAGTCTGGGTGTTCCTTCTGCTCGGTGTCTGAGGCTACGATCGTTCTATGACCCACGATTACATCATTATTGGTGCGGGCACCGCGGGGTGTGTACTGGCGAACCGCTTGTCGGCCGATTCCAATGTTAATGTTCTTTTGCTGGAAGCTGGCGGGAAGGATGATTATTTCTGGATTGATATTCCCGTTGGATATCTCTATACGATCGGAAACCCCCGCACGGATTGGTGCTACACGATCGAGCCTGACCCGGGGCTCAATGGCCGTACGATCGGCTATGCACGTGGCAAAGTTTTGGGCGGTTGTTCATCAATCAACGCGATGATCTATATGCGTGGCCAAAAGAGTGACTACGACTACTGGGCGTCGCTGGGGAATCGTGGGTGGTCGTGGGACGACGTACTTCCTGTCTTCAAGCGATCAGAGGATTACCAGCACGGGGCTGATGATTTTCACGGGGTCGGTGGAGAGATGCGTGTTGAGGAGAAACGCGTCAGTTGGGAAATTCTCGATGCATGGCGGGACGCCGCTGCGGAGTATGGAATTCCGAAGATCGACGAGTTTAATCGAGGGGACAATTTCGGGAACGCTTATTTCCAGATGAATCAGCGAGGTGGTCGACGGTGGAGTGGCACGAAAGCCTTTCTGCGGCCAATTCAGCATCGACCGAATCTAACGGTACGGGTGAATGCGCAGGTTGATCGCCTGGCTATCGAGAGTGGGGATTCGGGAAAACGTGTGACCGGAGTGGTCCTGGCTGGAACCGGAGAACGGTTGAAGGCACGCCGAGAAGTGATTTTGGCGGCTGGTGCGATTGGGTCGCCGCAGATATTGCAATGTTCTGGGATTGGACCGGAATCGGTGCTCCGATCGCATGATATTGACGTGGTGCATCATTTGCCTGGCGTTGGGGAAAACCTGCAGGACCATTTGCAAGTGCGGACCATTTTCAAGGTGAAGAATACGGTCACCCTGAACAGACGTGTCAATTCGCTGGTCGGTAAAGCTGCGATGGGCTTGGAGTATTTCTTGTTTAAGACGGGACCACTCACGATGCCGCCATCGCAATTAGGCGCGTTTGCCAAGAGTGACCCGACACGGACGTCAGCGAATATGGAGTGGCATGTGCAGCCGTTGTCTCTCGACAAGTTCGGTGATCCGCT
>CAZWKO010000345.1:3126-3350 GCA_964634925.1 uncultured Vicinamibacteraceae bacterium | reverse complement strand
GAAAACGGAATTCATATTCCGCATTCCATGGGAACAGGTGATCGCCATACAAGGCGCCACGTATCGAATACGGCAGGATTGTGCCATCTGCAAGCGCGTCAATTGCATCATGGGACCGTTTGCCCATATACCGCGCGAGTAGCGAGGGCGCCTCAGGAAGCGGTTCGCCGAATACGGCTCGGTATGAAAGTCGCTTTGCTGTGGCAAGGTATTTTTCCATTAGG
>CAZWKO010000345.1:0-3107 GCA_964634925.1 uncultured Vicinamibacteraceae bacterium | reverse complement strand
CCATAACCGGCATCATCAAGAGGAAATTCGTCAGCTGGGGAACCATGAATACCCAACAGTGACCGAACGGTGTTGTCGTATTCCACACGATTGAGTCGCCGGGCCGTAACACGACCGGGATCGACGCGACGTTGGAACCCCGCGTCTGCCAAATAGTTCTCGATCGTGGTTGTAACTGTGTTGAGGTTGTGGTCACTTGGTCGTGGCCGACCAGGGGGTGGCATTTGGCCACCTCGAAGTTTGCTAACAACCCGCGCCCAGATTTCAAGCTGTTCGCCGTCCATCCCGTCCGCGGCCAGAGTTTGTAGATCAAGACCTGATGTTTTAAACCGAGTGTTGTGGCATGCGACGCAATGTTCGGTAAGAA
Organism: uncultured Vicinamibacteraceae bacterium; assembly: GCA_964634925.1. Classification (GTDB taxonomy): domain Bacteria; phylum Acidobacteriota; class Vicinamibacteria; order Vicinamibacterales; family UBA8438; genus DTWD01. The sequence continues at coordinate 2,740 of CAZWKO010000345.1, read as the reverse complement.
ACGGCGCTACTACCGATTTCAGGGTTTCACTGTGTGCGGTGGTTTGTGCTTCGGCTTCGTTTACTGCCGGGTACACAGCACTGACTGTGAGCGTAACGAATGTTCCGATTAGCAGGAACATTCTCCACTCCCTCGCAGTCCGTATTACGTCACTCATGAGGGTATCGTTACACCGGTCTGTCGAACCTCAGTTAACGCGCCCGCTCTCGGTCCAGTTGATTCACCGTTAGCGTCCATGTGAGTGGGACAGAGACCGGATTGAAACAAACCTTGTCATCACAAGCCTGATAGTCGAGTCGTCCCGTCAACGTTAAAGCCTCAAGTTGCGCCAGTTGTTCAGCGGCTTCTGGAGAACCACCGACAACAATTTCCTGAATTAGCTGAAAGGGCCGCATGAATACGTCTGCGCGCTCATCGAGTGGTTCGAAGTAATAGCTTTCCGATGGCGGGTATTGAATCGGTAAAGCACGAATAAAGTCTGGGGTGTCGAGTTGAAGATCGATCGTCCGATACCCTAGCGCAGACGCACCTGGCGCATACACGTGCATATTGGGCTTCGGAGCGATGTCGAGTGCGAGGTGAAAGCGGCTGCCCACAGTGATATCCGGATTGCTTTGCGACGCAGCAATGTCCAGATGCGGGGTTTCTCCAGTACTACCGGAAATGCCAGAGAGGGGTGCGCCGAGCTTCAACATGATGTTCGCGGCAGTATTCCGTTCGCGATAGAACTCTTCAAAAAATCTTGACGTGACGCGACCATCTCTGTCCACAACGAATGTGCCAGGAAACGGCGTGCCAACAATCATGGGGTTCGCGCCAAACACCGAAACGTATTTTTCAACATCGGCCTTCACCGCAGCGTTGTCTTTATTTTCGCCGATGCCTTCCTCCGCAACGTGGTTGTAAATTCCAAACGCACGAATGACGGCGGAATCGTCATCCGAGAGAAGTGGCACGTCTGTAATACCACGGCGTTGTGCGAAGTCGGCTAGCACTTCTTCGGTGTCGTAGCTAATGGCGACGATCCCGAGACCTTGTGCCTGGAGTTCAGTAAAGCGCTCTTGCAGCTCCACGAGCTGCGCTTTGCAGTAGGGTCACCAGTCGGCCGACCGGTGAAAGACAATCATGGCACCTTCTTCACCCATAATTGATTCGAGCGTCTGGACCGTCCCATTTTGGTCAGGAAGGGCAAATTCAGGTATCTGTTCTCCAACTTGCGGACCGAGTGAGGCCACGTCAATTTCTTCACGGTCTTGTGCGTTGGCTGGGGTCTGCATGAAGAACAGGATACAGGTTCCTATTACGAGGGCCGAAAGGCTCTTTCTCATTATGGAATCCTACCACTGAGCCCAGCACACGCCAAAGAACAAGGTAGGTTTGACGTAGATGTTGTCAATGTTAATTACTTCTTAGTCAGGACTCCCAACCGTGTTTTGTTTCAAAAGAAATCCTGTAGGCATTCGGGTATCGGGGCATAAAGTAAGATAAGACAAAGAGCAGAGTTCTTCTGATTTGTCGGGTTATGAATAAGCGACTTGTTGGCATGGTAGTTGCGGGGTGTGTGGTCGTCCCAAGTTTGGTGACCGCGCAGACCGATCCGTTGGAAATCATGAATCGGGTTGATCGGTTATTGCGTGGTGACTCCAGTCGGGGCGTAGCGACGATGGAAGTTGTGACGGAGAATTGGGAGCGCGAGATGACCATGGAACTCTGGTCTCTCGGTACCGACTATTCTCTCGTACGCTTACGCGCACCTCGTAAAGAAGCCGGGACGGCGACACTCATGGCCGACGACGACATTTGGAATTACTTACCAAAAGTCGATCGGACGATCAAGATTCCATCTTCGATGATGGGTGGTGCGTGGATGGGGTCGCATTTCACGAATGATGATCTGGTGAAAGAAAGCCAACTAATTGATGACTACGAGGTGGAACTGGTGTTTGACGGTGACCGAGACGGTGTAACTGTCTGGGAATTTCGTCTGACTCCAAAACCAGACGCGGCGGTTGTCTGGGGACATATTGAATACCAGGTGCAGCAGGACAATTACATGCCATTGTGGACGAGGTTTTACGATGAGGATGGTGATTTGTCTCGTACCATGACGTACAGCGATTTTTCAGAGCTCGGTGGGCGGTTGGTGCCGGCGGTTATGGAGATGCAGCCTGTCGACAAACCCGGCGAGCGAACCGCGATTACATACCAAGAACTTGAATTTGATGTCGACATTGATCAGTCGTTTTTTTCTCTTCGAAATCTTCAACGTCAACGATAACTTTTGATGCTTGAGTCTCCATGGTTGCGGATCGGCTGGCGTAATCTTGGCCGCAATCGTAAACGCACGATATTGACTGCCCTGGGGTTGGCGATTGGATTTGCGGCTAATGTGCTGCTCGTGGGATGGACCGAGGGCTTAATGGCCGAGATGGTCGAGAGTGCGACCTCACTGGTTAACGGGCAAATTGAGATTCACGATGCCGAATTCAGACCTGACCGGAGTATGTTCGACACCATCGGTGGGCGAGCGGGTGTCGATGTTGACGCACTGTTGCGTGCTGTTGATTCTGATTCGGCGGTCGTCGCGTCCGCACCGCGTGTTTATGCCGGTGGTCTTGTAAGTTCTGGAGAGGCGACGTCGGCCGGTATGTTTATGGGTATCGATCCGGCGAGGGAATTGGTGTTGACGCGTTTTCTTGATCAACTCGTTGAGGGACGACTACCGGTCTCCGGTCAGAAC
>CAZWKO010000344.1:0-3371 GCA_964634925.1 uncultured Vicinamibacteraceae bacterium | reverse complement strand
AAAGAAGATTGTTTTACCTGCCCAATAGGAAATGAAAATATTAAATATAAAGCATGGAAAAAAGTATCAATATTAAATTCAAAGCATATGCTATGGGCTTGGGCAAGCATGATATGGGTTGCATTAACTGATTTGTACGTTATGCTAGCCTCAAAAGGTATAATTATTGATTTAAATACTTGGAGTAATTAATGTTAGATATTAAAGAAATTCAGACAATTGAACATGATGTGGTCGTTGTAGGCGCTGGAGGTGCAGGCATTAGAGCTGCAATAGAATGCGCCAACAGAGGAATGAATACGGGGATGATTTCAAAATCATTATTAGGAAAAGCTCACACTGTAATGGCCGAAGGAGGAATGGCCGCGGCTTTAGGAAATGTTGATTCTCGTGATAATTGGAAAATACATTTTAGAGATACTATGCGAGGCGGAAAATTTTTAAATCAATGGCGTATGGCTGAACATCATGCAAAAGAGGCCCCAGAAAGAGTTAGAGAGCTGGAAGATATGGGGGCCGTTTTTGATAGAACAAAAGATGGATTAATAAATCAAAGAAATTTTGGAGGACACAGATATCCAAGACTTGCTCATGTAGGAGACAGAACAGGCTTAGAAATGATTAGAACCTTACAAGATTTTTGTATTCATCAAGGCATTGCCACACATATGGAGTGCATTGCTTTAGATGTATTAAAAACTAATGACAAAGTTAGTGGTCTAGTTGCATATTGGAGAGAAACGGGACGCTTTGTTATTTTTAAAACAAAAGCCATTGTTTTTGCAACAGGAGGGGCGGGTCGCGCTTGGTCTGTAACCTCTAATTCATGGGAATATACTGGAGATGGCTTAGGGATGGCATATAGAGCGGGAGCAGAACTATTAGACTTAGAATTCACACAATTTCATCCAACGGGGATGATTTGGCCGCCATCCGTAAAAGGAATTTTAGTCACAGAAGGTGTTCGTGGCGAGGGGGGTATTTTATTAAATAATAAAAATGAAAGATTTATGTTTAATTATATCCCTAAGAAATTTGCTGCTGAAACAGCAGACACAATAGAAGAAGCAGAGAAATGGCTTAATGGAGACAAAGAAGCAAGAAGGCCCCCCGAACTTTTAACCCGGGATGTAGTTGCAAAAGCGATTATGAAAGAAGTGAAAGCAGGACGTGGATCCAAAAATGGTGGAGCATATTTAGATATTGCATCTAGGCAATCTGCAGAGCATATTAAAAAGAAACTCCCATCAATGTATCATCAATTTAAAGAGCTTGCTGAAGTTGATATTACTGCGGAGCCAATGGAAGTGGGTCCAACTTTACACTATTTTATGGGAGGTATTAAAGTTGACCATGACACTCAAAGTACAAATATCCCAGGCCTATATGCTTGTGGAGAATGTGCGGCAGGACTACATGGAGCAAATAGATTAGGAGGAAATTCATTATCTGATTTATTAGTATTTGGGAAGCGTTCCGGAGAATATGCATCTCAATATTGTCAAGAAAATGAATTAGAATCAAGTAGTGAACAAGAAATTAGAGATATCATTAGGAAATCGACAGATATACTCAATAAAGAAGAAGGAAAAAATCCTTTTATAATTCATGAAAATTTACAAAAAATAATGAATAATCATGTTGGAATTGTTCGTGAAGAAAAAGAGCTAATAGAAGGGATTAAAAAAATAGAAGATTTAAAAACAGATATAACTCAAGTTAAAGCTCATCCTACATCTCAATATAATCCAGGCTGGAATGCTGCAATTGATTTATCCAACATTATTATTGCCTCAGAAGCGGTTGCTAAATCCGCATTAATTAGAGAAGAGAGCAGAGGTGGGCATACGCGTCTTGATTTCCCCGATGAGACAGAAAAAGGATTAGAATATAATGTAGTTATTAAACAAGGAGAAGATGGGTCAATGGAAGCAAGAAAAGAGATGCGTTCTGAGCCGCCTGAACATTTATCAAAAATAGCATTTGCTTCATTAGAAGAATTAGAGGAGAAAAATGAGTAAGCGTAAATTTAGTGTTTGGAAAGGAGATTCTAGTGGCGGCCAAATGAAAGATTATTCTATTGAAGTTGATAAGGGGATGGTTGTTTTAGATGTAGTGCATGAAATTCAAAAACTTCATGATAGTGATTTAGCTGCTCGCTGGAACTGTAAAGCAGGGAAATGTGGTTCATGTAGTGTTGAAATCAATGGTAAGCCTAAGCTTGGTTGTATGACTCGACTTAATGAATACAATGAAACAGAAAAAATTACCATTAGGCCCATTAAAACATTTCCTATAATTAAAGACTTGGTTACAGATGTTTCGTGGAATTATGATCAGAATAAAAAAATTACTCCATTTAAACCTCGCAAACGAGATTCAGATGGGAACCATCGTTTTATGCAAAGAGATATTGATAGAATTCAAGAATTTAGAAAATGTATTGAATGTTATTTGTGTCAAAATATATGCCATGTATTAAGAGATCAAGATAAAAAAAATAAATTTGTAGGACCACGTTTTATGCTACGCTTAGCTTCATTGGAAATGCACCCATTAGATACGGAAGATAGAATTGAAGATATTAAAAAAGAATATGGTTCTGGAATGTGCAATATCACGAAATGCTGTACAGATGTTTGTCCAGAACACATCCAAATTACAGATAACGCTATTATTCCATTAAAAGAAAGGGTTGTTGATAAATATTATGATCCCGTTTTAAGATTATTTAATAAAATATTTAAAAAATAAATTTAGTTTAATTTAAAGGTTAGTTTTTGCTCCATCCAAACGCCAACTTTTTTATCACGTTGTCTGGCTGGTTTCCACTTTGATTTTTTAGCTGCCTCTATTGCGGCCCCATCAAGCACAGTTCCTGTACCAGTGAGAATGATTGCCTCTGTAACATCGCCATTCTTATTTACATAAAACTTAACTATTACAACTCCTTCTATCCCTGCAGATTTTGCAATAGGTGGATATTTTACTAATTGTCTAATGTCTTTGCCTTTCGGCTCTGGCTCTTCTTCAAATTTTTTAAACCCGGAATATCTAGGCCCATCATCTAGATCATCACCAAAACTACTAAAATCTGAATCTTCAAACTCTTCAATTTCTTCATCATCAGTTTCATCGTCTACTGGCTCAGGAATAGCTGGTCGATTAGGTTTTTGTTGGGCGACCTCTTCTGGAGGAGGAATATCAATAGTTTCAATAATAAAATCTTGCGCCTCTTCTTGCGCCCCAACCTCACCAAGAAATCGTGGAACTGCATAAAATAGGATGACAAGGGAAATCACTATGCTTAACAGAACCTCCCTGATTCTTATAGGATAATTAATTAATATTGGGTCATTAACTCTCAATCT
>CAZWKO010000343.1:0-3387 GCA_964634925.1 uncultured Vicinamibacteraceae bacterium | reverse complement strand
TCCACGAATTTATCCGAACGCGCTCCCGGCTCCTCACCAGCGCAATCGCCTGGAATCATCTCGGTGCTAACTTTGGGGCCGCCATCGGCGGCGACCCGATGATCCAGGCAGCGTCAGCCGAGCTTGAGCAACTTGCCCTCTCTGAGCTCCGGACGGCGGGTGTCCGGCCACCGCGGCTGCGACCGGTCGGCGACGAACCCGCTGGCGAAGCCCGTGCTGTCTTCGAGGGCGGCGGAAGCTACATTTCCATCCTCGGGTCAAACGGTCTATTTCATCATCCACAGGACCGATGGCCGACTGCTGTTGACGTTGCAGAGCTCGTACGTTACTCAAAAGCGTTTACGGAGATTGCGACCAATCTAGCGAACACTTCGGCTTGAAATCGCTAAGGAATGCTGGCTGGTTTTGAATAGGCGTTCGTAAAACGCAATCGAACAAACAACGCAACGGCTCCACTGCGCAAGCTACTCCGGCGATTCAAGTGCTTCGGCGAACAACCCGGCACAGGCATTCAATCCGTCTCCCACATCACCATCGAGGTGCAAGCGAAGATATCGTCGCTTCCGGCGCGTCAACATATCCTCATCAGCGAGAAATTGTGCGCCTTTCAGCTGTCCAAAACTATACGACTCACCCGGTACTGGAACATCAACGACGTCTGCACACGTAAACACGAGATACAGTCCGTTCTGCGGACCGCCCTTGTGCACCTGTCCCGTCGAATGAAGAAAACGCGGACCAAATCCAATTGTTGTTGCGGCTCCAGTCGCCGCACGTATGCCGAGCCGGAGACGCTCGACAACGCGCCGATACGGCTCACAACATTCCAAATAGGCAAGTAGCGCCACGTAATCACCATTCCGAACTTGCGACATATGCGCCCGCAGAACATGCATCAGCGCAGGCTCATCTGGCAGGAGTCCCGCCAGCCCTCGTCCATACACACCGGGCGCGTGCAGTCGTATTTCTCCGGTCTCGTACTCATGGCTCATTACCGAAGATTGCTTCGCTGGACCGCTGCCCGTGCTGTAACGATCGACCAATTTGCGAGTAATTAATTTCGTCCCCTCAACATCTGGCTGATTAAACGGGTGCACTCCCATGACCGCGCCGGCAACAGCAGTCGCAAATTCCCAGCGATAGCATTCAGCCCCAAGGTCGTAAGGCGAATCGAGGTTGTAACGAACGACCGGATGCCCAGCTTCCGCCAGAGCATTTAAGGCCTCCTCTCTTTCGCTGTCCGCTTCACCATCCATTCCGATCGCAACAAAGATGCGATCAGAGTTGTACAGCTCTGGCGACCCTAAGCTCTCGCCGTCGACCGGAATCACACCGTGCCCGGTTTTGCCTGTCGACTCTGCAACGAGCTGCTCAATCCATTGTCCAAAACCGTTTAATGACGGAGTGATAGCGAGAGTCAACTTGTTCCGGCCGGCCTTCGCAGCAAAGCCAAGAAGCAAACCCAGCCGAACACCTGGGTTCTGCAAGCCTGGATTGCTCGGTCGACACGCATCGGCCATCTTGCTTGCCTTTTCTAAAATCGCTTCAACATCGCAGCCCATAACGGCGGCCGGAAGCATCCCAAAATAGGTCAGTGCAGAATATCGTCCGCCGACGGCCGCATCTCCATGAAATACCGCTCGAAAACAATCACCGCTGGCGTCTTGGTCGAGGTCGCTGCCAGCGTCGGTCACGACACAAAAGCGGCTAGGCGTAATGTCAGGCCCGACTGCAGCCTCCAAACGTTCTCTAAAATATTGCTGAAGCATTTTTGTTTCTAGAGTCGAACCAGACTTGCTCGATACGACGAAGACGGTGTGCTTCAAATCAATGGTTGATTCAAAGGTTCTAATCTGGGCGGGATCTGTCGAATCCAAGATCCGGAGTTCAATGTCGCCCCTCGGCGTAAATACCTGCCTCACCATATCCGGAAACAAACTCGAACCACCCATACCCAACAGCGCGACGCTCCGAATCCCATCCTTCGTTAGTCGCTCACGAAATGCGGTCAGCCGCGCCGCGACACCGGAGATATCCTCGGACACCTCGAGCCATCCAAGCCATCGAGATTCATCCCGACCAGTCCACACCTGACTATCACGAAACCAGACGCGACCCAATAAATTGTCAGCACTCCACTCGGTCGCAGCAGCCGAAATCTCGGCCTCCAATTCCTGAGACAAGCTTGTCTCTCCGAACTGATCCATATCGCTGTTACATCTCCTCAACCGGTTATGCGCCCCGCACACTATACCGGCTTGGCTCGCCGAATGATTGGCAACATACAATCAGCGCATGTTTACAGAGTACCCCAAGAGCCTCGCCTCCCGCCTCGACGCTGCCCGAGCCATCACTATCATTACCGGCGCCGGCGTCTCCGCCCCGAGCGGCGTCCCAACTTTCCGAGGCGAACACGGGCTGTGGAAAAACCATCGCCCCGAGGAACTCGCGACACCCGATGCGTTCGCGGCTGATCCGGAACTGGTGTGGGAATGGTACAACTGGCGACGCACGCTCGTCGCCACCTGCCAACCGAATGAAGCACATCACGTGCTTGCTCGATGGAGCAACACAAATGCGTCGACGACGATCATTACGCAGAATGTGGATGGCCTTCATGAACGAGCCGGTACCGCGAGTGTGCTTCGCTTCCATGGATCAATTTGGGAACTGCGTTGTTGGCAGCATTGTGCGACCAGCGAAACGAGTTGGTGGGATGAGACCGTCCCATTAGACCCGTGCCCGCCACGCTGCCCTCATTGCAACGGCATCGCTCGGCCTGGCGTTGTCTGGTTCGGAGAAAATATTCCGGCCGACGTATTAGCGGCCAGCCTCCAAGCCACGCACTGTGACGTATTTCTGACCATCGGCACCTCAGCTGTCGTTCATCCTGCGGCGTCACTCGTCCACCAGGCAAAGCAACACGGCGCATTCACTGTTGAGATTAACCTGGAACCGACACCCGCATCCGGCGATGTGGATGTCTCGCATCAGGGATCAGCGGATCAAATCCTGCTCGCGATCGACAAACACCGCACACCGTAGCCGTTACCACGGAAGATCGCCAGGGTGCGACGCGCTATAAATCCATCCCCCTGCATCCGTGCCGCTGTTATAAATAATCCGGACGGTTCCATCTCCGTCGCGCACAAGGTCAGGATCATTTGCCATCAGCCCATCGGTGGAAAGGCCCGTGTCCGTCTCGGTCGTAAATGACAGTCCGTCGTCTGAGGTGGCGACCATAAGTCGCTTTGTGTCGTTTCGAAAATAAAAGATGGAAACCGACCCGTCGGCATTCGCGATCGCGGCGGGGTGTTCACCACTCCCGGTCAAGGTGGCATCAACGCCAATCCTCACGCCTTCATCAACCACCCATGTTTCAAGGTC
>CAZWKO010000342.1:0-3405 GCA_964634925.1 uncultured Vicinamibacteraceae bacterium | reverse complement strand
ACAGTCCAGCACAGTCCAGCACACTACTTTTTTAGTACTGTGCTAAGATATTATCGCAGATTTCCAACGCCTTTTCGCCGTTTAGCACAGTAGCACGCTAGATATAGGAAGTTTAATTTTATTTTAACGTGTTCCTCCACACCCGCCCTAATAAAAATCGAAATAGACTGTGCTAGTGTGCTAGTGTGCCAAAGAACGCTCAACAAGAAGGCTTTGAGGTGGTAGGATAAAGCAATGAAAAAAAATTGTTTACCTTTAGTATTTAGTGAAACCTTATAACGCATATGAGTAAGGAAAGTTTTAATAACAAAATCGAAGGGGTATATAAAGATTTGCGGACGTGGGCACGTCTTCATTATTCTCCAAAAGATTTTGCTGAAGATTTGGTACAAGATGTTGCTTTAAAACTATTGGATAAGTTTGAGCAAGAAGGCCTAGACTTTGAGAAAAGAATTACTAATCTATGGGGATACAGTTTAACGGCGATGAGCAATACGGCAATTAGTCAATTCAGAAAAAGAAAACGCCGTGGAGAATTAGTGGTCATAGTTGATGACATTGAGATTGATGGGGTAGCACAACCTACTTCTGCCGATGAGCACAATCTAATTGATTTATTCAGTCACTATAAAAAACTTTCTCGCAACAGTCGTGATATCATTTATGATATTAAAATTGCAGGCATGAAATCGGATGAGGTTGCAAATAAAGATAAAAAAAGCCCCAATACCGTTCGAGGAACATTATCAGACAATTTAAAAAAATATGATAGGCTTATTAAGGAATAGTTGATGGAAAATTTAGATACAGATATCATTATACAATACGCTTTAGGGGAACTCTCTCCAAGTGAAATGAAGCGGGTAAAGAGTGAAATTGAAAAGGATCCTGCCGCACAAGAAGAATTGAAAATTTACCAATCATCACTTGGTGACCTTGATCAAAAGTTTCAAGAAGTACAAGATGAGCCTATTCCCGAGAATATAGCTCAACGCATTGAAGAGGTATCAAGAGTACTGCATGAGTCTAGAGCAAAACAAGCACCTAAAAAAAAGAAGTTCAATCTGTCTAAATTTTTTATAGGTCTTTCAACTGGAGCATTATCTGGAGGGTTAGCTGTGGGAGTATATATGGGTTATTTTATGATAGCCGGTGAAAGAGGTACAATTAATTTTAAAAAATTAGAAAATCAGATTGCTGGTATGGAATATCAGATTGCCAATATGCAATCAGAATTAAAAGTTGCCAAGGCTGATAGTGATTTACTCAGACAACAACAGCTAGAAGAGTCTGAATCTCTACACATGGCTAAAGTTCAGTATATTGATCAAGTGACTCAATTAAAGCAAAAAGTTTATATTCTCGAAGAAACATTAAAAATTATGCAAGTTGATAAAGGAAAAATTACATCAACTGCTGATGCTGTTACAATGGTTGCAATTGAAGAAGACCTCAAAGACAAAATAACTATTTCGTCACCAAAATGGGACAGAGATCAAAAACATGGAGTAATTACTTTGAGTGCTCCAGGTTTCATTATAATTGAAGGTAAAATAAATATTGATACTGAAATAATTGATACAATAATTTCCCTAGCGAATTATAAAAATATGGATCTCAACGACCCTAGCTCTTGGTTACCCCAAGAAGAAAATACAATGATAAATCCTGAGAGGATGAATATTGCAAGTGATGGACGGTTTAGTTTACATCTTATAGTTCGAGAAGGATATAACGCTACAATGATTACAGTGGTTGACAAGAATAATCAAAAACATGAACTATTTTTTATTATAAGAGTGCTAAAAAATTAATTCTTATTTTTTTTGTTGTTTTACCTCTAAACTTTTCAGAAATCCGAGAAATTCACCAACAAGTAGGTGGGCTGCCTGCAATTTTCCCTTCTTTCCCCTACAATTTAGAGTCATTGGGACTTGTGAATGATCAAGAACTAATGTGATCGCCTCTTGAAGACTTATCTTTGTTGGTTTGGGAGTAGCATTGCTTTTTGATTGTTTTTTATGCTGTGATTTTTCCAATGCAAACCTGAAAACAAAGCGTTTAATGGAATAGCGGGTCAGAGCGAGGTCCTTCATATTCGTTGGAAATATATATTCCTTGTTTTGCGTCATAGCAGTCTCCTTTCGATAGTGTAGCCCATTATAGATAAACGCCTCAGAACGCATTTTGTTGGGTACCTAAAAAAAAATATATTTCCCTCCCCACACCCAACAAAACACCTCCCAAGTCGTCTCTCCTATTGAAACATCAATGAAAGGAATGAGATGAAACTCATAACAACAATAAGCAAGGCTCTAGGTGGAATTATCTTTTCTGCCTATCTATCTTCTTGTGCTGGTGGTGGAAGTGGAGGAGACAATAATAATTCTAATGCAAGATTAATGGGAGGTTGTTCACTTAATACCTCTTCCAATTGCACAAGTGAATTTAATGCAAACGGTGGATTGGATATGATTAATGCGCAAGAAGCTTATGACCAAGGTTATACCGGTAAAGATGTCATTGTCGCTGTAGCGGATGGAGGGTTTGATACGGATCATCCAGATCTAAAAGATAATATGGTTACAGGTTATGATCAAACGGATGGTGATAATAATGTTGATCATAAAACATATACTAACATGAGCCATGGCACACATGTTGCTGGTATTATTGCAGGAGTAAAAAATGAAGAAGGCATGCACGGTGTTGCGCCTGATGCAAAAATAATGCCGATTAAGATATTTACAGATGATGGCACGATGGTTGATGAAGCAAATAATGCCGTTCAGTATGCTGCTAATAATGGTGCCATCGTAGTCAATAACAGTTGGGGAACAGACCAAATACTTCAAAAAAATGTAAATGGTTATTGGTTGTATTGTAATGGTCGTCCTTGCTATGGAGTAGTGCCTTACGAAGGTGATGCTTTTACTACCTATTACGATGATTATTATTTCTGCTGGGCCTCTTGTAGAGGCAGTGTATCTACTAGTACTTCAATTAATAAAGCAGTGAATGATAATGATGTAGCTTTTGTTTTTGCCGCAGGTAATCACGGGTATAATTCTGAAACAGGAAGAGTTGCTTTTTATCATTATGATGGCAGTTATTATGGATCTTTTGATACACCTGGTTTAGTTAACGTAGGTACTCTACCACGTCTTAATAGAGCAACTGCTCAGGCGCGATACGGAAGAAATTTAGGAAAAAATTGGATCAGTGTCATAGCTGTGGATGAGAATAAAAAAATAACATCTTGGAGTAATGGATGTGGGGATAGCAAAAATTTTTGTATCGCAGCACCTGGAACTAATATTTATTCTACTGTTGATCCTAATGATCCCAATCATAGTGGTAATTATGGTGTAATGAGTGGAACTTCTATGGCAGCTCCGCATGTCA
>CAZWKO010000341.1:0-3405 GCA_964634925.1 uncultured Vicinamibacteraceae bacterium | reverse complement strand
ACCTACGCGTACCACATTCATGCATCCCTTATCTCGGGTTGCCGTGACACGCGCTGCAACCATCCCGATTCTGGGTGTTCCAGAGACTGGAGACGGGTCGAAAGGTAGGCTCTGGCAAAGCACCCGGGACGGAGGTCGAACGAGGAATGACGGCCCTTGCCGCCAGCCATCTCGACCCCGTGCTCGCCGGCCTGCGGCTTCGGGGCGTTCGGCGCGTGTTCGTCAAACGCCTTGCCCACAACGACAACGAGAAGAACCAGATCTATCTGGCGCCGAGTCTCGACGGGCTTGTCCGGGCTCTGAACGCCACGCTCATTTACGGATCGCGTAGCGAGAGCACCCGTAAGCCCGACAGTCGTGTCGGGAAACCCAAGTCGATCGCCCCCCTCGACTGGGTCTGGATAGGCGGCGGACCCGATGCTCCGGCCCCCAACACCAAACTGATTCACTATTTCCAGTACCCGGAAGTCCGCCTCTCCGGATTCCTCTCCGACTGCCCCAACCCACCCGATTCGCTCCGCCGGAACCGTCTCGACGGTTACGGGGAACGCTGGCTGCTGTTCGGGTCGGACGGTGCCACGACCTACGGAGGAGTGCTCGCCGCTGAGCGGGGTGGAGCACTTCCCGCGCTTGATGTGGCACGACCTTCCGAGATCAGCGACTGCCTCTCCGAAGTCTGGCTCGAGACGACGAAGGACACCGGTGTCGCCATCACGGAACTTCTCGATGTCTGGCATCCCTGCATCCGACTTCCGGCAATCGGAAATGCGGTCATCCCGTTCAAGGGATCCCAGGGTGCTGGCTACACACTCGAGGCGCTGATGGGCGTACCGACGAATGCCACTCCCGGCCCGGACCACGCCGGCTCTGAACTGAAGACCTTCCGCTTCGGCGGAAGGGTGACCCTCATGACGCCGGTAGCCGATGGCGGGTTGGAGCAGCGACTCGGTGCACGCAAGTTCATCCAACGCTTCGGCCGGATCGGCAGAGACCGTCAGTCGCTCAGGTTCACGGGTACACACCGTGTCGGTCAGACGACCAACGGTCGCACGCTCGTACTTCGAGGGATGACCCGGCATGTTCTCGAGACGACATCAGTCGACCTTGTCGAGGTCTCAGATGGCCGGATCCTTGCCGCCTGGTCTCTCGAACATCTGAGCGCCTCATGGCTGAAGAAGCACGACTCCGCCTACTACGTCGAGTACGAGAAGGACGCCGAGCACAACCTCATCCGGTTCCTCGGCTACTACCACTGCCGCCACACCTCGCCGGAACGGCTCCTGGACGCGATCAGACAGGGGCTCGTCGTCTACGACCCTGCACATACGATCAAGAACGGGAAGTTGAAGGTCCGACCTCAGTGGCGGATCAGTTCCTCCAGGAAGACCATGGAGGCAACACTGCGCAGGCTCTACCGGTCGGTCGTCTGGCGCCCTCCGGCCTGACGTCTCGCTCTCAGGCAGCTGTCTCCATGGCCAGACGCCCCTTGAGCAGACAGCCGTTGTCCGTTCGCTCGACCGCCTCGGCCATGACCCGGACGATCTGCTCAGCAACCGCCTCCACGACCTTGGGGACCACCGCGTTGCCAAACTGGCGATAGGCCTGGGTGTCCGAGACCACCCCGAGGGGAAACTCATCGCCATGACCGAACAGCGGGGCATAACGATCGTCGAAGCCCAGCAGGCGGGATGCCTCCCTCGGCGTGAGTCGGCGGGGATTTCTCCAGCCCTTCTGACGAATGAGGATCTCTGATCCATCCTTGTGGTACCTGGCGCTCATCGTTCGACTGACCCCTGCAGGATCGGCGATGCCATAACCAAAGCCGTTTCCCCGCTTCGCGTGCTTGTCCTTGTAGTCCTTGAGGTACTTCCAGAGCTTGCTCGAAAGCATGTACCTGCGATCCGGGGCGGACTCGAGGATCGAGCCGAAGAGAGGTCCGACCTCCGGCTGCCGTGGGAACTCGAACCCTGCCGCTGACGAACCATCGAAGACGTCCTCCCGGAAACCGACGATGAAGATCCGCTCACGGTGCTGCGGGACCCAGCCGCTGGCATCGATGATCTTGTCGAAAACCCGGTACCCTCTGTCCTCGAGACTCGTACGGATCACGTGCCAGGTGTTTCCCTTGTCGTGAGACTTGAGGTTCTTCACGTTCTCGAGGAGGAGCACCGGAGGCTGCTTCGCTGCAATGATGTCCAGGATCGAGAAGAAGAGATTCCCCTGCGTCTCGTCCTCGAAGCCGTGACGACGGCCGAGTGAGTTCTTCTTCGAGACACCGGCGAGAGAAAAGGGTTGACAGGGGAATCCGGCTGCCAGCACATCGTGGTCGGGAATATCGCTCTCGAAGTCGACCTCGCGGATGTCCCGCAGGTCCGGCCGTTCCCCATACCAGGCCTCATAGGTCGTTGCAGCGAACTTGTCCCACTCCGACGTGTAGACGCAGGTCCCACCCACCTTCGTGAGTGCACATCGGAAGCCGCCAATGCCAGCAAACAGGTCGATGAACCTGAAGGGCACCGATCCGAAGACGCGCTCGGGGTCCGCTCCAATCGGAAAGAGGGTCGCCTGAGGGTCCTCGATACGACGGCGCTCCGCTCCGATCACCTGGCGGAGGTACTCCTCACGGGAGACCGCCGCCGGCTTCGTCCTCTCGATCCAGTCGGCGACCTCCTGATCGATTGATCTGATGAGCATGTCTTTGGTCATGGTTACCACTCTGGGTCGATTTGATATCGGATGATATCATCTCGTCCCGCCGGAGGAGGGACGCTTCCATCATGGCGACTCCATGTGACAGCCCCCAGATGTCGAACCTGTCAGGAGGCCCGACGCTCCCGCCAGAGTTGTTCAACCTGGTCGGCTGCGAGGTCCGGGTCGTCGTGTTCCCAGACGTGGATCGGCAACCAGCCCAGTTCCTCGAGTTCGCCATCGACCCGGCGGTCGCGTTCGACATTGCGGTCGAGTTTCTCCCGCCACCAGTCGCCATTTGCCTTCGGCATGGTCCCGTGCTCAGGGCACTGGTGCCAGAAGCAGCCATCCACGAACACGGCTATCTTCGTCGCACTGAATACCAGGTCCGGTGTTCCCGGCAGACCCCGCAGGTTCGTCCTGTAACGCAACCCTCGTGAATGAAGAATGCGCCGGAGCCGAAGTTCGGGTCCCGAATCCTCGCGGGGCATCTGCTTCATCTGTGCCGAGACCTGCTCGCTGCTCGCTTTCGGGCGTTTGGCGGAGCCCACGCCGGCATCATCGCATGAAATACGCACCGCGCCTTCAAGCCGAAGCAATCCGAAGCGGCCTCCAGCGACTACTCCCCGAAGAAGTTGAGGTGGGTGGCGGTCAACTCCTCGCCCTCCGGCGTCACGGTCGTGAATCCGCCGCCGGCCACGTCGCTTGACACCAGGG